>JAUNLC010000015.1:40685-42991 GCA_030532465.1 Campylobacter sp.
AACAAAGAGTTTAAGACCGAGCTTTATAAAATTCCATCTCAAATAACCAAAATTTTATCTCCTTGGGGCAAATATAAAGATGAGCCTATAAGCGATGACGAGCTTGAAAGCGTGGTTAAAACAGTTAAAAACGTCCAAGAGGGCGAAGTGATGGAGCTTAAGAAATTTAGGCTACCAAACACAAATCCACTCTTTATTAAAAACGAGCTAAATAAGATAGAAAAAAACACCAACTATTTCCTTGAAACCCTAAAGGAGTATAAAGAGATAAACGACGAGATTTCAAAACAAGCCAACGAAAAGCTTATAAATTTCGGAAATTTTGCAGATATAAAGAAATTTAACTTTGCCAAAAGCGGCGAGGATGTGATGAGGATAATAAAGCGCTTTATAAATGACGAGATAATTATGGGAAATGACGACATTTACGAACTTCTTGATAACTTTAAAATCCAAAAAGCGCAATACAATGAAGCCGCAAAAATTCTAAGAAGCAAGATAACTCCGGACGCGCTTATAAATATATTTGAGAAGTTAAGATCATCTCACACGGATGCTGAAGAGGCATATCTATACTTATTATTTGAGTTTCAAATGCTTGATAAAGTGCGCGAGATCATCGAAAATTCCGATTCAAGCGAATATCAAAATATCAAAATTTTGATGTATCTTAGAGAAAACGGCAAAATCATACCTTCTGATCTGCTCTTTAGATGATCAACTTTAGCTTAAAGCCTGTATTTCTGGCTCCTTTGGCGGGTTTTTCTGACCTGCCTTTAAGAAGCGTCGTTAAGCGTTTTGGTTGCGATGTAACGGTTAGTGAGATGATAAGCGCAAATGCACTTGTCTATGAAAGCTCTGATAAAACGCTTGAAATGCTTAAAAAATCCCCCGAAGAGACGCCTTATATCGTTCAAATAGCCGGAAGCGACGCTCAAATCATCAAAAAAGCAGTTGAGATCATAAACAGATTTGAAGGAATCGACGGCATAGACCTAAACTGCGGCTGCCCTGTTCCAAAAGTGGTTAAACAATCCGCAGGCTCGGCGCTTTTAAAAGATATAGACAGTCTTAAAAAGATAATTGAGACCATAAAAAAAACGTCAAATAAAAAGATGCTAAGCGTAAAAATGCGTCTTGGATTTGACGAGAAGATACCTGAAATTTTAGCTCTCGCCGCGCAAGATGCTGGAGCTGATTACATAGCGTTTCACGGGCGAACGAGAGTCGGCGGATACAGCGCAAAGGTTGATTACGAAGCCATAGCAAGAGCTAAAAGTGCGGTTAAAATTCCGCTAATCGCAAACGGAGACATTAGCGAGAAAAACGCCGCGCAGGTGTTTGAGCTAACAAACTGCGACGGCATAATGATAGGGCGAGCTTGCATCGGCAAGCCGTGGATATTTCACGAGATTAAAAGCGGCAAAAGCGTAAGCAGCGAACTAAAGCGCGAGATCATCCTCGCTCACTTTGACGCCATGCTCTCTCACTACGGCGCTCACGGAGTGGCAATATTTCGCAAGCACCTTCACCAGTACTCAAAAGGCATAGACGGCGCAAGCTCGTTTAGAGACGAGATAAATCGCATCGAAAATGCCCAAATTATGCGCGATAAGATAGAAAATTTTTTTAAAATTTAGATGCAAGGCTATATCATCCACACACAAAAGGTCAAAGAAGAAGACCTTATCGTCTATATCCTCACACAAGATTCGCTTATAAAGTGTTATCGTTTCTACGGCGCGCGTCACGCCAGCATAATGCAGGGCTTTAAGATAGATTTTGAACTAAACGAGAGTGCAAATTTCTTGCCCCACCTTAGAAGCGTGCTACATCTTGGCTTTAGCTGGCTTATACTGCGCGAGAGATTGCTCGTGTGGCAGCAGTTTATGAGGCTACTTTACACGCATTTAAAGGACGTGGAGCAGATAGATGAAATTTATTTTAACCAAGCCGAAATTTGCGCCCAAAGGTTTTTAAAACAAAATCCAAAACGCCTTATCATCGAAGCTTACGTGCGAATTTTAGAGCACGAAGGAAGGCTTCATAATGAGCCTATTTGCTTTCTTTGCGATGAAAAAATCAGCGACAAGCTATCTTTAGCGCGTGGATTTTTACCCTCTCATACACACTGCGCGGGAAATTTTAGCTTTGAGGTTAGCAAGATAGCTCATCTTTTTGACAACAAATCGGCTATTTTGCTAAACGATGAAGAGATTAACGAGCTATACGCTATCATCTTGCAAGGGTTTTGATCAAATTTAGCGATTTATCCTCACGGGCAAGCCATCATTTATGCTAAAATT
>JAUNLC010000059.1 GCA_030532465.1 Campylobacter sp.
CTAAAGTCAAAGTTATTGAAATTGGCGTAACTTGAGTTAATCTGCATAAAAATCCTTTTTTGGTTTTTAAATCGTCAAATATCAAGCAAACTTAATAGCAAATTTTGTAAAATTAAACAAAAAAGGCTTAAAATGTGCTGCTTTGGAGCGAGAGTTTTTGCGCTTATTGCGATAACTTGTCTTAGTTTTATCCTTCATAAATTTTATCCGCAAATTCCTGTTGTCGCTTACTATCTACTGCTTGCAAATTTGCTTGCGTTTGTTATGTTTACTCTATTTTTTAAAGAGCTCTTGCCTAAATTTGTAAAGCCTTCGGCGATTCACTATTTTTCTTTAATCGGCGGCGTTTTAGGCGGACTAGCCGCTACCTTAGCATTTAAAAAATTTGAAGGAAATTTCTTAAAGATTGAGCTTGCTCTGCTTATCTTTTGGATTTTACTTATCGCTTATATCGCGCTAAATTTTGCTCAAGTTTCGGCATTTTTTGCAGGGTTTTTAAACTGATGGATGAGAGAATTTTAAAATTTATAAGCAAGATGCACCTGCTTAGTCTTGCGGTGATAAGCGATGCTAAACCCTACGCGGCAAGTTGTTTTTACGCCTTTGATAGCGAAAATTTTAGCCTTATAGTAGCAGGAGATGATAAAACTACTCACATAAAAGCACTTGAAATTTGCGATGAGGTCGCAGGCACGATAGCTCTTGATACGAAGATAATCGGCAAGATCGAGGGAGTGCAGTTTAAGGGCGTGATGAGTAAGGCAAGCGAAGATGAGCGTAAAATTTACTTCAAGCGATTTCCTTACGCACTTGCGATGAGGCCTCAAATTTACGCTATAAATTTGCACTGGATCAAATTCACTCACAATGCGCTAGGCTTTGGTAAAAAGATAGAGTGGAGCAGAGCGTAAAGGCTAAATTTGCGAGAGTTAGCCCTGCAAATTTTAAATTTATCAAGTTTTAAATCTATTTAAATTTTGATTTAGATTTTCCGTCATTTTGCTTAAGTGGGCTGCGGACTGGACTATCTCTTCGACGCTTTTTGCGTTTTGAGTAGATAGGGTGTTGACGTTTAGTATGCTTTTTACCATGCTATCAAGCCCGCTACCGGTCTTTATGTAGTGCTGGGTAGCCACTTCGCTAAGCGACATCGTCTGGCTCATGAGCTCGTTCATATAAGTTATCTTGCTTTCTATATCTTTTGAAATTTCTATCAAATTCGCCGCCTTTTGCGCGTTTTCATTCATCTGCTCGCTTGAAGTTGATATACCTTGAACTATAACGTTTATCGTGGCGTTTATCTCGGTAAGGCTCTTTTGGGTTCTCTCGGCGAGCTTTCTAACTTCATCTGCAACGACTGCAAAGCCGCGTCCATGCTCTCCTGCTCGTGCGGCTTCTATGGCTGCGTTAAGCGCAAGCAGGTTAGTTTGATCGGCGATATCGTTTATAACATCTAGGATATCTTTTACGTTTTCGGTATCTTTTGCTAAAGTTTGCATGCTGTCTGCTATCTCTATCTCGGTTTGCGCCGTTTGGTTTATGTGTCTGTTAAGTTGAATAATGGAGTCTTCAACCTCATTCATATATGAGCCTGTTTTTTCTAAATTTTGCCTGCTCGTTTTCGCCTCTTCCAGTGAGCTTTTGATCTCCGATTCGATATTTTGAGCCATTTTTGTAGTTTGAGTTATGATATTAGTCGAGTTTTCAACTCTGTTGCCTGTCTTTATGGATTCGCAAGATAGCTGTTGGGCTATCGAGGAGTTTTCGTTTGATAGCTCTTTTGCCTTTTCTATAACTACTCTTAGTTCGCTTGTAAGATCGTTTACGGAGGCTGAAATTTGAGAAATTTCATCGCGTCCGTTAGCTTTAAGAGCGGCTGTTAGATCGCCTTTGCCTATTTTTATGTTTTGTGCCATTTCTTGTAAAGTTGCAACAATATTTTTTATGGGATTTATTATTGCCTTTTTTAGTATTGCCAGCGCAAATACAATCAAACAGGCCGTTATAACGATAGATGCTATGATAAATGTGATCTTGTTTTTTGTATTTATATCTTTTATTGTCGCTTCCGTTTTTTCTATATCTTGTTTAAGATCGTCTATGTAAATTCCGCTTCCTATCATCCATTCGTATGGTTTAAAAGAGATTGAATATCCAAGCTTATCAACAGGCGTTTCGCCCTCTTTTTTCGCCCAGCCGAAGATAAGAAAATCTCCGCCTTTTTTAGCGTTTTGTATAAGTTTTTCTATGAGTAAAAGCCCTCGAGAATCTTTTAGAGTTATTAAATTTTTACCTACTAAAGACGGTTTTTCCGGATGCATAAGCACATTTCCGCTATAGTCGTATATGAATATATATCCCGATCTATCTTTAAAAAATTGAATAGGTCTTATGACATCAAAAATTTGAACTTTTATCTCATCGTCGCTTAGGTTATTTCTTTTGCCGTTTTCATAAATTTGTAGCATAACTTGATTTAGAGTATCTACTTCGTCTCTTAAATTTTCTTTGCGAGCATTCATTAGATCGTTATAAGATTTTTCTGAAAAAAATCCAGTTAAATCGGACGAAAAATTAGTGTTTAATATAGACAGGGCTGTGCTAAGAATTAGTATCGAAAACACAAATAGCAAAATAACCTTAGTTGAAATTTTCATAATTTTTCCTCATGTAAAATAAATCTTAAACAAAAGGTTAATTGTATTATTTTATGACTTAATTATGTTTTAATAATACTGTCGGCGTAAAAATATATTGATTAAACCGATACTAATTAGTGTTAGCTCTCAAATTTAAGTAAAATTAAATAAAATATATTTAAATAATTTTTAAAAAGGAAAATTTATGAAATGGGGTATCTTTTGTCTTTTTGAAAGCTTTGAGAAAGATTCGGCAAAAGCTATAAATTCTCAGCTAAATTTGGCTAAATACGCTGAATCTTTGGGCTTTGACGAGGTTTGGTTTGCGGAGCACCATTTCAATGATTTTAGCGTTTGTCCAAGCCCTTCGCTCCTGCTTGCCGCTTTAGCTGCAAAAACCGAAAAAATTCGTCTTGGAGCGGCGGGATTTTTAGCTCCGTTTTATGATCCTATAAGGCTTAGCGAGGAGATTGCTATGCTTGATATCTTAAGTGACGCAAGGCTTAATTTAGGGTTTGCCAAGGGTGCGTTTGCGCCTGATTGCAAGCATTTTAGCGCTTCAACCGAAAATTTACGTCCAAAACTTTTAGAGAGCGTGCATGCTATCGATCTGCTTTTAAATTCTAACGGTGCGGTAAGTTTTAACGGTGAGTTTATTAAATTCGGCGAAGTCGATATCGAGCCAAAAAAGATTCAAAAGAGAATTCCAACTTTTATAGCTACTTTCTCATCTAGTGAGACGATAGAATTTGCGGCGAAAAACGGCTTTGGACTTATGCTTTCGCAAGGAATAAGCCTAAATGAGTGCCAACAAGCGGCTAGCTACTATAAACAGATAGCTGGAGTTGAGCCCGAGATAGTTCTGCTTAGGACATTTTATGTCGCGGATGATAAAAACGATGCCATAAATAAGGCTCGCATGGCTATAGATCACTTTGTAAAATCAATGCGTGCCGCGTCAAGTTTCAATAAATCTCCAAAATTTGATAAGAGACGATATGAAGAGCTTATCAACGAGCGAAATGTATTTTTTGACGGAGATAAATTTTTCGAAAACGGCATAATAGGAGATGTTCAAACTTGTATAAATAAGTGTGAGCGGATACGAGACGCTATCAAAAACGTTCATATCGCATTAAAGCCTTTAGGCACGAGTGAAGCCGAAAATATGACTTTGCTTGACAAATTTGCCAAAGAGATTCGTATTAAATTTAGATAAAACGTAGGCATCTTTAAACTTAAATTTTCTTGGATTTAGCTATTTTGGGATAAATTACGCTTCGCTTCGCTTTGTTTGTAAACTAAAAGCAGTGTTTAAAAATTTAAAAAAATAATATTATAGTAATAATCTAGTTATTTTTTGTTTATCTGCTATAATTACTCAAAATTTGATTGTTTATCATAAAAGGAGCTTTATGAAATTTAGTGTTTTTAACAAGCTAAGTTTAGCTATCGCCATTACTTTAACGGCAATAGCGATTAGTGTTATGCTAATTATACAAATTGTCGCCGTTCCAAAGGTGCAAAAAGAGAGTTTAAACCTTATCAACGAGATAGGTCATTCGACAATCGGTGATATTGCTCTACCTTTGCAAAACATCCAAGGAGTAACGACAAACCTTGCAAAAGCCGTTGAAAAACTACCTAATAATATAGATGTATTTAAATCTGTCGGAGAAAATATAATCAATAACGATGGAAATTCTGCTATAGCGGGAGGAGGCATCTGGCCTGAGCCGTATAAATTTAATTATAGCGAGAAAAAACGAAGCTTTTTCTGGGCTAGAAACGCAAACAAGCTGGATTATGACGAGAGCTACAACGACGAGAAGACAGCTGATTATCATAATGAAGAGTGGTATAAAGACGTAGTTAATGTTAAGCAAAACAAATGTACATGGTCAAGCGCTTATCAAGATCCGGTCTCAAAAGTAAATATGGTAACTTGTAGCGTTGCGTATTTTAAAAACTCAAATTTTGAGGGTGTGGTTACGGTTGATTACTCACTTGGCGGCATAGAGGACTTTTTAAGCAAGCAAGGATATCTAACAAGCGGGACAGAATCTAAAATAGCTTATGTCTTTATGCTTGATAGCGATAATAACGTCTTGTATTTTCCAAATTTAGCGGATAAAGAGCTGATAAATTTTGACACGCTGTCTAATAAATTTAAGTTTTTAGCGCAGATAAAATCTGATATATCAAATTTGCAAGATATCGCAAATATTTCCGTCGATAACGACGAGATACTAAAAAGCAAAAGCAATATAACGCTGCTAAAGATGAAAGAGACCGGCTGGACGCTGGGGCTCGTAACTCCGCAAGATAATATCACGGCGGTAGCGACTGATATAATGATATCTATAGCCTCGACCGTATTTCCGATTATTATTTTATGTTTAATTCTGATTTGGTTTTATACGAAAAATCAACTAAAGCCGCTTAGCGTTATCGAAAAGGGGCTGGAAGAGTTTTTTAAATTTATCAACCATAAAACAGATAAGGTTCAAATGATAGATATAAAATCCAAAGATGAATTTGGCGCTATGTCTGAGATGATTAATGACAATATAAAAACCATTGAAGAAGGAATCAGACAAGACGCCGTCTTTACGGCAGATGTTTCTAAGATCGTTAAAGAGGTTAAGAGCGGGCTTTTAGGAGGACTTATTAACGCTAATGCAAACGATCCGAAACTAGATGAGCTAAAAACCCTGCTTAACGCTATGTTAGAAGGGCTTGCTAAAAACATAAACCGCATAGTAGATACCCTTAACACATATAGCGGCAATGACTTTACAAAAAGGCTAGATAGTAGCGAGCTGGTAGGCGACACAAAAGAGATGATAGATAAGATCAACCATCTTGGGGGCGAAATTTCAAAAATGCTTAGCTCTAATCTTAATCAAGCCAATCTCTTGCAACAAAAATCAAACACCCTTAAAGAGTATGTAGATACCCTAAATCAAAGCGCGACATCTCAGGCAAATAGCCTGCAAGAGAGTGCGGCGGCCGTCGAAGAGATGAGTTCGTCAATGTCTAGCACAAACGAGAGAATGCAAGATATCATAAGACAAAGCGAGGATATAAAAAATATCATCGTCATCATCCGTGATATAGCCGATCAAACAAATCTGCTGGCGCTAAATGCGGCTATCGAGGCGGCTCGCGCAGGAGAGCACGGACGCGGCTTTGCAGTCGTTGCAGATGAAGTTAGAAAGCTAGCCGAGAGAACTCAAAAAAGTCTTGGCGAGATAGAGGCGAACACAAATGTCCTAGCTCAAGGCATAAACGAGATAAGCGAGAGCATAAGAGAGCAAACCGATGCGATAAATCAGATAAATAAAGCGGTGGTGAATGTAGATAACTTAACAAAACAAAATGTTGAGATAGTAAGCGGCACAAATAATATCACTATCGAAGTTGAAAATATGTCTAAAAATATCCTTGAGGATGTAAAAAAGAACAAATTTTAACTACGATCTTAAAATTTACCTTGCCTAAATTTGGGCAAGGTAATCTAAACTGCGTAAATTATTTCAAATCAGATAACTAAATTCGTCAAATTTGTTTGTCGCATTATATAAAGTG
>JAUNLC010000060.1:0-4505 GCA_030532465.1 Campylobacter sp.
CTAGGGCAATGTTAGCCACAAAGTATCTCTCTTCGTCTTTGATGTTATCTATGATATCGGTGAGATCTTCTATATCGCTATAATCAATTCCAGCCTCTTTATTTTTATATCTTTGCTTTAATTCATTTAACTTGGATATTAAATTTGATTTTTGCTCTTTGTATGCTTCGTATTCTTTCTTTACGCTATTAAGCTGCTTGATTGCTTCTTGCAAGGCTATGGCAGCCGGAACTATTTGAGCGTATTCGTTTTGCACAGTGAGAGATATGGCAAGTTCGGCTTGCTTTAGAGTTGAGGACATATCTATCGTATCGCTTGAATTTGAGATATAGATGTTGCCGTTTTTAGATCTTAGAGTTATATCATCACTTGCATTTAAGTTTGAAGCTGTTACGGTTATATCTTGATCTGTTAGGATGTTTAGGTTTTTAGAGTCTAAATTTGAAGATACAACTTTTGAAGAAGAGATGTTTTTAGTGGCTTTTTCATATGTTGCATTTGCCAGCCTTGCTTTAGCGGACGTGTCTTTTTTAAGCTCTGAGATCGATTTAGGCTTGGCATCTTTTAATATATTGTCCATATTGGCTATGCTTACACTTTTGCTTTTTGATATAGAGTACTCAGTGTGGTCGTTTGTAGCGTTAATGATGGATGCTTGGTTTGAGTTTATATTTATATCGTTTTTACTAGATAAATTTGATGTTATGATGACACTATCTGATTTGAAATTTATGCCTTTATTTGCACTAATATTTGAAAGTTTAGATAAGCCATCGGCACTTCCTTTTTCATTATATTGCACTTTATAAATTTGTGTTAGTTTATCGCCAAATACTTTTTTAGATGCAAATGTTTGCGCTCCACCACCCAAAGGATCCACGATCGATCCTATTAGCATGCCTGGATATGTTAATGCTGAAATTGGATTAAAGCTTGATTTTTTATGGATGCTTAGCTCTTTAACTTGCTCTTTGGCAGCTAGGATATTTATGCTGTTGTTTGCATTTAAGTTTAGCTTTGTGCCACTTGATATGTCTGAAGAGATGATGTTTATATCGTTATTTGCATTTAAATTTATATCGCCTGCTTTGGTGCTTAAAGATGATGATTGAAGGTTTTGTTTGGCAAGCAAGTTTACATCAAGAGATTTTTTAAATCCGCCAAAACCTGATTTAGTAGTGTACGAATACTCTTGGTTTGTATAAGCAGTCGGTGTTAAGTTTATATTATTGGATGAAATTTCTATATTGTCATTGGCATTTAAATTTGACCCTGCTATAGTCACATTTTCATTTGAAGATAGATTTATATTTTTACTATTTAAATTTGATGAAATCGTATCTTGTATTATGCTTTGAGTGGTTGTCCGCTTTTTAGATAAAAAGCCCTTAGATCTAACCGTGCTTGTTAGATCCGCTTCATTGTTTATCGACGAAATTCCCATATCTTTATTTGCTTTTAGATTGATACTTTCATTTGCGTTTAGATTTGAGCCTATTATATTTATATTGTCTGCGGAAATATTTATATTTTTAGCATCCAGACTTGAAGCTTGATGAGATACTATCTTGCCTTTAAAATGAGTATCTTTTCCGTCTATGTTAAAGCTATACTCCTGTTTATTCGTATGTATAACCATATCTTGTTTAATGTCTGCATTTAAGTTATTTCCTGCATGTAAATTTGCTCCCGATATAAGAGCATTGTTTGCATTTAAATTTATATCTCTTTTAGCATTTAAGTTTGAGCTAGACCCTAAAGTTACTCTTGATCCATCTTGCATTATATTTTTTTGGGCAGTTTGATTGACTACCAATTTGTCTGTATTTAAATTTATATTATCTGCTATTAGAGTGCTTGAACTAAGTGTTGTGTCGCCGCTTGATTTGAGATTTATATCTTGATTTGCAAAGATTAAACCCTCTTTATCTTTTATAGAGTTTGAGTTTAGGTTTATAGAATTTGCTATTAATGCTCCGCTATTAAACAGATTTCCGCTTGCATCAATATTTACTTCATTTCTTGATAGGATTATAGAGGATCTATCTATGTTGCCGTAGCTTTTTAGCGAATTTAGACTGTCGTTTAAAAGAGATTGCGCGTTTAGATGCAAGCTATCAAATTTATTTAGCATAAAATTTGGTGACGAGCCATCCATATCGTATAAAAATCCTGTATTGATCGGTCTAAAATTTATACGCACAATACTGTTTGGTTTAAATAGCGGCATGTTGATTGTTTTGTTTGACAATTCGTTTATATCGCCATTGTTTAAATTTACGACACTGGCATAAAAGCCGTTGTTTGCAGCAAATATAGCAGGGTAGCCGTCCTCTTTATAATGGTAGTTTTGATGTGCGCTATCTCCACCCTTAGTAACCCATTTTTTCCGTCCTGTAATTTTCCCGCCTTTTCTCCACTCCTCTTGCTCCCACTCGTACCTTATATGACTACTTACGGATCTATCAAGATCTTGTCCTGTATTATTTACGTTGCCCGCTTTTATCACTATATCATGACCTGCGTAAATTTGACTTTTATCATTGGTGATAGTATTTGCTTTAAGCTTTATATCGTTGTTTGCGTAAATTTTAGAAGGTATAAAGTTTTCAAGGCTATCTTTGGTGATATACTCTTTTGTTATACCATAGTAGATATTTCTAGTCTTTTCATGATCTTTAGCATGTGATATGTGAACTACTATAGAGTTTGAAGACTCATCTAGCCTAATAGAGCTAAACGGGAGCGAGCTGGTGCCGTGAAGATAGCTGTTTTTATGCAAATTTAGAGCATAAGCGTTTGCATCTTGAGATACTACTCTTTTGTAAAGTTCATCGTTTAGCTCATCACTAGTATAAGTTTTAGCGGCTAAACTCCACTCTTTTTGAATCTCATCTTTTATCTTGCTAATATCTACACTTAGTTTAAAACTTCTATCGCCACAGCATAGCAGGTTAAGAGTGCTGCTAAAATTTTCCGCTTCTATATCAAATTTACTTAAAGAGTAGTTATTTAAACTATCTGCTTTCATATCTATATTATCTGCTAGGATATTGGACGAGGCGTTATTTATATTGTCCGCTTTTAAAGTTAGATTATTTAGCGAAGCTATGTTTGAACCGTTAAAATTATCTATCTGTTTGGATGAGAGTTGCATATCACCGCCACTTGCGATTATAGCCATGTTTTTATTTGATATAGCGTTTTTAGATCTTATATCTGCGTTTTTATTTGATTTTATAGTATTTAGATTTATTATGTCGCCGTTTGAGTCTATTTTTATATAGTTGGCATTAATAACTCCTGCATTGTTTACACCAACGCCGTCTTTAGTGGCTATTATATTTATCTTATTGGCATACATTCCGCCCAAATTTGAACTATCAATGGATGCTTTTGTAGTGCTTAGGCTTGATATATCGCTATCTTTCATTGCCGTATCAAATAGTTTATTATTGCTTGTAACTCTATCATCGGTTGAGATTAAATTTAACTCATTAGAGTGGATGTTACTTAGCAAATTTATAGTATTTGCAATTATGTTTGTGTAATTTGAGTTTTTATCGTTTAAGCCATTGCCTTCTATTATTATATTGCCTGATAGCTTGCCGGTTTGATTTGATAAATTCGGATTTGGATTTAAGCTTAAATTTCCGCTTAGATTTTCAAGTTTAGCGGTAGTAAAGGTAGATGAAGTTGCATTTATTATATTTAATCCATTAATGCTTATGCCGCTTGGATTGGCGATTAGTATATCCGCTCTTTTGCCTGCTATCTCTAAATTTCCTCTTAGCAGTGACGGGTCGTTTGAATTTACCTGATTTACTATTAAATTAGCAGAGCCGGAGTTTAAAAACGGATTTGCCTGCACAAAGCCTGATATTAAAGTATTGGCTCCATTTACCGAGTTGTTTAATACTGTTCCGCTCTCTGGAGTGTTAAATTTAATATACTCATTAAAAGAAATTCCTTTTTCGTTTGGAGTTACTATATTTACTATCAGAGTGTTGTTTGGCGAATTTAGAATTACCGGCTGATTGGATTTGTTTGAGTTAGGGTCGGCTATGATTTCTGCAAGAGATTTTGACAAAACAAAAGAAATGCCAACAATAGCACATAAAGATTGCCTAAGCCTTAAATACATCGAAATTCCTTGGGATGTTTATATTGTAATTATCGTAGCAATTATTGGTATAATATTTACTTAAATTAATACACTTTTATTATATTAGTATATTATTTAACGCTACATCCATGAGCGTTAAATATGGGTTTTAGCCAAGTTCATTAAGTCTTGCTTTGCGGGGCATATACGGTTTATCTATTTAAATTTCGTTTTACTTTATTGCTCTAACGGAGTTTAATATCGCTATTAGTGCCACGCCAACATCGCCAAAGACCGCTTCCCACATCGTTGCGTATCCCAAAGCTCCCATTATCATGATGATGGCTTTGACTCCTAGCGCAAATACGATATTTTGCCAGACGATCGTGCGTGTTTTTTT
>JAUNLC010000060.1:4605-6229 GCA_030532465.1 Campylobacter sp.
AAAGCTCGGCAAAAACTCTTTTTATACCAAGTTTATCTGCGATATCTTGAGCTATTGCTTTGCTATCGCCCGTTAGCATTACGGTGTCTTTTATTCCCTCTTTTTTGATTTTTAAAATCGCCTCTTTGGCGTCTGTTTTTAGTTCATCGGTTATTATAAATTTGCCTGTAAATTCGCCGTTTATCGCTATATAAACCGCTGTACCAAGCTCATTTGAAGCTTCAAATTTAACTCCTTTAAGAGCCATAAATTTGGCATTGCCCGCAATTATATCCTTGCCGTTTATGCTTGCTTTTATGCCCTGTCCTGCTACTTCTTCAAATTTCAAGACATCTGGTTCGTTGATTTTGCCTCCTCTGCTCTCGTATTCTTTTACGATAGAATTTGCGATCGGATGAGTAGAGAAAAACTCCGCATGTGCCGCTATTTTTAGTAGCTCTTCTTCGCTTTTTATTTGCGAATTTTTGCTACATAACTTGATCTTGCTTACTTTAAAAATTCCTTTTGTAAGTGTTCCAGTCTTATCAAAAACGACCGTATCAACGCTGTTTAGAGCTTCTAAATGATTTGCGCCTTTAACGAGTATGCCGTGCCTTGAAGCGCCTCCGATACCGCCGAAAAATCCAAGCGGAATTGATACCACAAGCGCGCAAGGGCATGATATGACTAAAAATACAAGCGCTTTATAGACCCAAACCGCAAGCTCTTCGTCAAAGATAATCGGCGGGATAAAAGCGAGCGCAAGAGCGATAGCAACGACCGCAGGAGTATAATACCTTGCAAATTTCGTGATGAAATTTTCGGTTTTTGACTTTTTAAAGCTTGCGTTTTGCACGAGATCAAGGATTTTTGAGACTGTTGATTGGGCGAAAATTTGGCTGACTTTTATCGTTACCAGTGCGCTTTTATTGATGTAGCCGCTTAGCACGCTATCACCCGCGCCGATCTCTTTTGGAAGCGATTCTCCCGTAAGAGCCGATGTGTCAAATGCCGAAAAGCCCTCTACGATCTGCCCGTCAAGCGGCACCTTTTCGCCTGGTTTTACGACGATGATATCGCCTATTTTGACGCTCTCGGGCGAGACTTTTTGTATCTGTGCGCCGATCTTTAAATTTGCAAAATCAGGTCTTATATCCATGAGTGAAGCGATTGATCTGCGCGATTTATCTACCGCCGTCTCTTGAAATAGCTCGCCGATTTGATAAAAGAGCATAACCGCGACGGCTTCGGGATATTCGCCTATGGCAAATGCTCCAAGCGTGGCTATGCTCATGAGGAAATTTTCATCAAACACTCGTCCTTTTACGATGTTTTTAGCCGCACTTGCAAGCACGCTCCAGCCGATTATCAAGTAGCTTGCCAAAAATAGTGCAAATTTAAGCGTTTCGCTAGCAGGAGCCATAAGCGCTACGACAAAGAGCATTCCGCCCACGGCTAATTTGGTGATTATAGTTTTTACATTGCTGTTTTCGCGTTTGTGTAAAGCTTCTCTTTGTTCGATGTGCGCAACTGTCACTCCGTCTTCTATGCTATCGACGAGAGCTTGAATCTCTTTGATAAATTCGCTTTTTTTAAATACATTTTTGCTTTTTATAAAAATTTTTTGCCCTAAAAAATCCAAATT
>JAUNLC010000061.1 GCA_030532465.1 Campylobacter sp.
ACATCCTCTATCGTATCAACGGCAACTATTTTCATATCGTTTTTTACCTCATTTGGAACGTCATCCAAATCGCGTTCATAGTTTTTGCGAGGAATTATCGCTATTTTTATGCCTGCTTTATGTGCTGCGATAAGTTTTTCTCTAAGCCCACCGATTGGTAGCACCTTGCCGCTTAGAGTTATCTCGCCCGTCATAGCAACATCGCATTTTACTTTGGTGTCGGTTAGTATAGAAGCGATCGCCGTTACCATAGTAATGCCCGCACTTGGACCATCTTTTGGAGTCGCACCCTCAGGCACATGGATATGCAGATCATACCTTCGATAAACATCGCTTGAGGTCGGTTTTTTCTTGTCTTCAGGCAAATTTGGGATTATCTTAGCGGGCACTTTTAGTTTTTTTTCATCTATCAGAACTTTTACAAGACTAAATGCGATATAAGCGCTCTCTTTCATCACGTCTCCAAGCGAGCCGGTTACCTGCATAGCGCCCTTGCCCTGTATCCTTATGGCTTCTATCTTAAGCACATCACCGCCGACGCTAGTCCAAGCTAGGCCGTTAACCTGCCCTACTTGATCGACTTTGTCGGCAAGCTCGATCTCAAAGACTTTTTTTTCTAAAAATTCATTTAAATTTTTAGTCGTGATGCTAACTTTGTTTAGCTGCCTATCCATAAGCAATTTTTTAGCAGCTTTTCTAAATATATCAGCAAGTCTTCTGCGCAAATTTCGCACACCGCTTTCTCTCGTATAATCGCTTATGATGAGCTTAAGCACATCTTTTCCAAAGCTTACTTCATTTGCTTTAAGCCCGTGTTTTTTTAGCTCTTGAGGGATTAGATATTTCTTGGCTATCTCAAATTTTTCCTGAGGGGTATATGAGCTAAGTTGAATAAACTCCATCCTATCCCTAAGTGCTGGCGGTATCGAGCCTACATCATTTGCGGTAGCCACAAACACCACTTTGCTTAAGTCGATATTAAAATTTAGATAATAATCTCTAAATTTGTTGTTTTGCTCTGGGTCTAAAATTTCAAGCAAAACAGCCGTAGGATCACCGCGAAAACTCCTGCCTACCTTATCTATCTCGTCTAATACTACGACAGGATTCATCTGCTTAGCCTCTATAAGACCTTGCACTATTCGCCCCGGCATCGCTCCGATGTAAGTTCTTCTATGCCCTCTAAGCTCATTTACATCCTCGAGTCCACCAAGCGCTACGCGCACAAGCTCTCTTTTAAGCGCCTTGGCAATAGAGTTTGCAAGACTGGTTTTACCAACACCCGGAGGTCCCGCAAAGCACAAAATAGCTCCGTTATTTACCTTATCGGCCACACCTCTAAGCTCTAAAAGCTCACGCAAAGCAAAATACTCTTCAATCCTCGCCTTTGGTCTTTCAAGACCGTAATGATCAGTATTTAGATGCTTGCTTACTTCTGCTACGCTTGATTTTTTATTTGCTATATTTTCAAACGGCACCTCGATAACCCAGTCAAGATAACTCTGGATTGTGTTTGCATCGGCAGAGTCAGGATGCATCCTACCAAGCTTGTCTATCTGCTTTTTGATCTCCTTATAGGCATCCTCGCCCATAAATTTTTTCTTCTTTTCAAGCTTTTTTCTATACTCTTCGATCTCTTCTTCACGAGTCGTATCGCTGCCAAGCTCTTGCTGAATTTGCTTTAACTGCTCTTTTAAGAAGTACTCTTTATTTACCTTATCGATACGCGAATGAACCTTGTTTTTGATCTCTCTTTGAAGCTTGTTCGCCTCGATCTCTTCGATGATAAAGTCGATTAGTTTAAGCAGCTTTTGCTCTAAATTTTCTTCTATAAAAAACTCATAAGCGGTCTGTTTTTTAAGCCTTAGCGAGCTTAAAACAAGATCGCACACTCTGCTTACCTCAACGCTCTCTTCGATAGTTTTTAGCAAATCAGGCGGGAAAAAGTGGCTAAGTGCGGCCAGATCGCGTACCTTTTCTCTAAGCACGGTTACCAAAGCATCGCTCTTAACGGCTGTCGGGCGCTTTTCGTGAACTATATCAACTATCGCTCTTAAGGGCTTATTATTAACTTTAGATACTATTCTACCCTTCGCCATACCTTGAAACAGAATTTTTACACGCCCGTCAGGCAGAGGAACTTTGCGCATGATAGTTCCTATAACGCCCGCATCATAAATTCCTTCAAAATCTCGCACACCTTCGTTTTGAGACTTGATCGGAGCTACTAAAATTTGGCTTTGATTTTCTATCGCCAAATTTAAAGCCGCTAAATTTTCATCATCACTCAAAAATAGCGGAGTTATCATAAAAGGGTATAAAAATAGCTCATCTTCGACTATTATCGGCAATTCGGTTGGAAATGATTTTGATTCATTGATCTGCAAATTTTTCTCCTACTCAAAAATTTTTCTATACCAAGGAAGTTGCGGCTTAATAAGTTGCGCATTATTTAGAGGCGACTCTTCAACTTTTCTCTTGTAAATTTCGGCCGATTTGCTTCTGCCTGTTCGCTCATAAAGATCTGCTATCTGCTCGTCAAGATAAAAGATCGCGAGCTGAAATTTCGTAAGCATGGTCTCTATGAGCGGGCGATACTTGGTATTTGGGTAAATATATAGAAATTTCTCTATCTCGTTTATGCTATCTTGCATAAGTTTTTGGTTGCGATTTGGCTGAGAAAATGAGTCAAAATTCGCTTTTATCTTAAGATATTGGGCAAATTCGGTTTTAGGACCGTTATCGCCGTATCTTTTTATATACTCGTCAAGATAGAAATTTGCCAGCAGGTACTCCTCTTCGTTTGCATGAGCTTGAGATAAAATAAGCAAAATTTGCTCCAAAAGAGGGCTTGCTACGTGCTCGCTTGACATAGAGGTATAATGCTTATCGGCACTTTCCAAATCGCGATCCTTTATATCGGATATGATTTGCGAATACCACTCATCAGGAGTTAGGTTATAAAGCTCGCTGTATTTTTCCGCACAACCGCCTAGTAAAAAGATCAAGATTGTTGCGTATAATATTTTAGTGACAAATTTCATAAACATCCTTATATTGGAATTTAAAATGTGATATTTTACTATGCATTGGGTTATTTTTCGATAAATTTAAAATAAATTTACAATTTAGCTTAAAATATAAAAATTTTTGATACAATATAGTAACATTTTCATCCAGGAGAAATTTGATGGTATTTGAGGTTAAAAGTCCTATTTTAGGCTTTGAGCATATTAAAACTATGGAACTTATCGAGCTTGACAAATTTTTTGTAAAGCTTCAAAGTAAAGATGACGACACGTCTTTTACCATGATAAACCCGTATGCCTTAAGAAACTATGAATTTGATATACCTACATACTATCAAGAACTCATGGATATAAACGATAATAGCGAATTAAGAGTGTATAACATCATGATTGTAAGTATTCCGATAGAGACGTCAACGGTAAATTTTATGGCTCCTATCGTATGCAATATGAGCAATATGACGCTATCTCAAATTGTGTTGGATATATACAACTATCCTGAGTATAAACAGGCTGAGAAAATTTCGGATTTTATACAGAAGTAATGTTTCGCTATTGAATAAAAAAGGATCTATCATGAAAAAATTAAGCTATATAATGGCTACGATCCTATTGTTTTGCACTGTTTTACATGCAGCGACCTACAAAGACAATAATAATCTAGACCACGATATAATCCTAAAAAATATAGCACGAAATTTGCCGGGCTATGTAGATATAAACGCTCAAGGCACGCTATCTAAAAGGCTGCTTGAGCCAAACAAGACTGGCGAGCAGCAAAGAAAAAAGATATACGGTGATATAGAAACCATAGGTGCGACAATATTAATGCCTACTAAAGGGTATGGCTTTAAACCTACTAGAGCTTATGGAAACGATACCGTTATTCAACCATTTGAATTCATAAAAGAAGATCCAAACTACAAGTACAATTCTGCTAAAGCCACTTTTAACTTTAGGCAAGAAACAGGCAATGCTTCTATAGACGAATATGCTCAAAATAACGTAGAAGGAAAAAATGTAATATTTGCTAGACTGTATTGGGGGGGAGGTATTTCTTTGGGATGGAATACTCCCGATACTGAAGAAATGAGAAAAAAATACTTTGACAATATAAATCAGTTTAATCAAATAACATTTGGAACTCCTAAGCCAGAGGGAGTCGAAGGAATGGACTATCATAGACTGCAAGCAGAGGAAAGAGATACTAGATGGTATGGCTCTTTTTCAGCATACGGAATGCAATTTACTTATCAAACTAGCGTTGATGTAACCGATCTAGTTAAAAAATCATTAGGCAGGAAAAATTCACAAAGAACGTTTAGTGCAGGAGATATTAGGGCTTCTAACTGGAAGCCTACTAACTTTTACGGCTATAGAGACAACGGCTGGGTTAGCGGACTATTTGCTCCCCACTACGGTGGTTGGGCTTTGGTTATAGTATATGATTTTGAGGACAAGGGAGCTTCAGATGGTTTAAAACCAAAAGGAGTTTATGTGTATGACGGACTTACGGTATTGGCCCCTATACACCTAAGAGGTCAACAATCTCGAATAGACAGTCTAGAAGTTCCATTTAGCGGATTTTTTACTCCTGCTAGCGGAAAGGTAAATTCAAGCCTTACAGTGCTTTCTTTTGGAGCAAAAGCCGAAGTCGATAAAGAAAACATAGAGATCTTAAATTCTCAAGGACAATATAACTCAGTAACTTCGCCAAACTACAATCAGTTTGAAAGTCAATTTAATAGCACTATAACAAGATTTGATAAACCTATGGTTGCTCATAAAATTTACAACAACCAGATGGATCTTGATATATACAACTTAAAAGGTCATATTTCAAACAGACAGACATCTACAACGATAAAACTTACCGCTCAAGTCGTAACACGTCCGGGCGGAGGCGTTATGGGAGAGAGAGAAAACATAGGCTTAGTCGCCTTTGCGACCGAACTTTACGAACCTGAAGTCTGCTATATAGAAAAACTTCAAGTAAGAGATAGAACCAAAGACACTGAAGATGCTTTTAAAGATGTAAGTACCGACAAGAACACACAAACAGTGGCAAAAGAAGGGGATACGTTAAGAGTTCAGCTCATAGTTAAAAACAGGGGTAATGAAGATGCCGAAAAAGTCGCGTTAAGCGCACTGATAGATAAAAAAAGTGCTTCATATACCGAAAATTCTACTTATCTTAGACCTAGCGTACCGAGAAACTCAAATTTTGAAGTATCATCTAGCGATCAAATCAATGACAAT
>JAUNLC010000016.1:0-3154 GCA_030532465.1 Campylobacter sp.
GCGGCTGCCTCGCTAAGTTGTTCTAAATTTTCAAATTCCTTCGGAAAGGTTTCTATCAGCTTTTCTAAAGTAGCCAAATCCTCGTTTGCGATGGCTACTTTAAACTCGTTTAGCCATTTCATTTTTCGCTTGTAGTCTCTTTCCATGCTTCAAGAAGTTGCTTTGTGACATTTACAACCTCTTCTAAAATTTTCTCGTCATTTGAGATGTTGGCCTGCGAAAGCAGCTGAATTTGTCTTGTGTAAAGACCGCTTAGATAGTGCGCCACGTTGCCTTGGCTATAATCAAGCGAGTTTAAAAGCTCGACAAATATAGCGTTTGCTCTGTTTATGAAATAAACTTTCTTTTCAACATCCTCTTCTTGCATCGATTTTCTCGCTCTAAAGATAAATCTTAAAATTCCCTCATAGAGCATCTCGATCAGTTTTTGCGGAGACTCTATGCCTCCGACCGCATTTTGAGAGTATGCCGCGTAAGCTGTATTGTTTCTCATATTTTTCCTATCGTTTTGCGTTTAATTCGGCATCGATCATAGATTTTAGAGTTGAGAACTGATTTTGCAAGTTGCTAATCATCTTATCGTATGCTAAAAATCTCTCCGCCATCATATCGTATTTGGTGTTTAGATCCGTTACGGCTCTCTCTTTATCTTCGGTTAGCTTCTTTTTCTCATTTACTAAATTTTTATCATAAATGGTTAGCGAGCCCTCTTTGCCGACTATCGCTTTTAATTTTGCGTTTAGGTTGGTAAAAATTCCATCCGTCGATGTTTTTTTCGCCCCTATATTGCTATTTGCAAGACCTAGTTTATCTAAGATATTCGGATCGCCTTTTACCTCTATGTTCGTTCCGTCAATGCTTTTTAGCACGATTCTATCTTCGGTTTGATTAAGGCTTGCTTGCACGCCGCCAATACCCGCTTCGTTGATAGCTTTTAAAAGTGCGATCGCATTTTCTTTTGACGAATTTGACGCAGGAGTGTTTAGCGTTATCTTTTTGCCGTTTATCGTAAACTGTTCATTTGCTATCGTTATAGCGCCCGCATCTACCGGTTTAGAGCTTCCCGTGATAACTTGAGAAAAGCTTACCGAGCCCGTAAATAACATCTTGGCTTCATCTAAATTTTTATCAAGCTTTTGGTTTAGCGTTGAATGATCTACTTTTAATAAGCCGTCTTTTGTAAGTTCAAAGCCAAAGTCTGTTAAATTTAGATTTTTTGTCTTTCCGTCGATTGTTATTGATTTGTTTTCGAAAAGAGCCTTGTTTATCGTTGATTTTATGCTTGTTATCTCGCTAACGCCTTGAAAAGTGCCCGCGTTTTTCGTTTCGCTATTATAGTCTGTCGCAGCGTTTAGGTTATTTATAAGCGAGTTGTAGTTTTTTACTATATTGTCTATTTCGGTTTTTATATCCTTGGTATCCTCTTTGATGCTAAATGTCGTCTTACCTGACTCCTTAAGCGTCAAATTTAACCCGATATTAAGATCCTTTACGCTGTTTGTAGATCGGGTTATCGTTACTCCGTTATACGTAAACTCGGCATCTTGGGCGGTTGAAATTTTATTGCCTGCTATGCTTGCACTGTCCCAGCCAAGTTCGGCTAAAATTTCGTTTGCGTTTGTCAAAGGATTGCCGCTGCCGTCATCAGTGCTAAATTCTATCTTGTTTTCGCTTCCTGTATTTTTGGACTGCAAGATCAGCTGATACGGTTTATCTCCGCCGGCTTTTAGAACTCTTGCTTGCACTTCACCGTTTGTAGCGTCGTTTATCTTTGCCGCAAGCTCTTCAAATGAGGTTGATTGTTTTACGTCGATTTTGTAGGTATTGTTGCCGAATTTAATGCCAAACGAACCCTCTTTAGCGACAAACGACTCGGGAGCCGTAAATTTCTTGCTTTGGTAAATATCTTTTTGCGCAAGTTGTTTGACATCTATCTCGATATCTTGAAGTCCTACGCCCGGATCTGCTTGAAGCTCGGCGCTCTTACCGTTTGCGCTGACATTTCTTTTAAGAAACATCGTCTCATCCCCAAGAGCCGCAACCGAAGATTTAAATGAATTTACAAGCGTTTTTATAGCAGAGAGATCTTTTTGTTTTACGACATTTTTCTCCATATTTTTTGATATGGGATCAACTAAGCCCTTGTGATCCGCAGCCTTTAGCTTGTCTATAACCTCTTGGGTTAAAACGCTACTTCCAAGACCTAGTGAAGATATCTTACCTAACGCCATTTTTAGCTCTCCTTATCAAATAAAACCCCGACAGCCTCTCTAAAATATTCACTAAGTTTCATAACTTGTTCGCTTGGGATCTTTCTTATAACTTCGCCCGTTTTTACCTCCGTTACATTTACATACAGCGAATTTATCTTATCGTTATATGCAAAACGAACGTTGGTATCAAGAGCCTCCATCTGTCTGTTTAGTTTTTCTGTCGCCTCATTTAGCCTTTTTGCCAAATCTTCATTATCTACGCTTAAATTATTTTGCGCCGTGTTTTGTTGTAGGTGCGTGTGCTCAACCTCCCTTGTTTGAGTGTGCGCTTGAGCGTTGCTAGTGTGCAGGGTAGTGTTTATCGGCTGACTAGCGGCTTTGAAAATTTCCATCTTTTCTCCTTTAAAGATTACAATTTTATTACTCCCTTAAATCGTCGAAATTTGAAATTTCTTTATACTATAAACAGAGCTTTTTTCTTAATTAAAATTTACGCTTAAATTTGTTAAGATTTGCTAGCTTTTTTAAAGGAAATTCGGTATGAAAATCTCGTTTGATTGCGATTGTATATTGCTTCAAAACTCTCTTGAGCTCTTTTTAAAAGATTTTATCGCGCATAAAAAAGATTGCGATTTTATTATTTCGGATAGAAAGATTGAGAGTAAAAAGCCTGTTTTTATCATTGCTGAAAATTCGGCTCACCTTCAAATTCCCTTTACGAAAGAGACTCTTTTAAACACGCTTGAGGAGTTTTATTCGGCTATCCAAATCCCAAGAGCAAGTTTTAAAGTAGAGCAAAAAGATGAAAATTTAGCACTTGAAGAGGCGATTTCAAATTTAGTCGATAAATTTAAAAAAGATCTTATAGCTCTTATAAAGTCATATCTATGAAAAGGCTTTTTACTACTATATCAAGCGGGAAATTTAAGGGCAAAAAGCTA
>JAUNLC010000016.1:3254-15065 GCA_030532465.1 Campylobacter sp.
CGAAAAAAGCGTCATCTTGTATCTTGATCCGCCTTTTGATATAAGAGAGGGCTTTAGTCAAATTTATGAAAAGTGCCTAAATTTGATATCAAATTTGGACGAAAAGCAAATTTATCTAATCGCTATCGAACACGCAAGCTCTTATACTTTACCTGAAAATATCGGCAAATTTACTCTTGTAAAAAATAAAAAATTCGGAAACACCACTCTAAGCTACTACTCGTAAATTTGGAATGCTTCTTGCTTAATTTTAGGCAAATAAACCAAAAGGATAGCTATGAAGCCGGTTTTATCACTGGTTGCTGCGTGTATGCTTAGCGTGTTTGCAAATGCGGCTCAGATAAAAGATATAGCAAATGTCGTAGGAGTTAGGGAAAACCAACTTATAGGCTATGGGCTTGTTGTCGGTCTTAACGGCTCGGGCGACGGCAGTAGCTCTGAATTTACCATCCAGTCGCTTTCAAACATGCTTCAAACCGTAAACGTTAAAATCGATCCAAACGATATAAAATCAAAAAACACCGCAGCCGTTATAGTAACAGCGAAACTTCCCGCTTTTGCAAGGCAAGGCGATAAGCTTGATGTGGTGATATCTTCTATCGGAGATGCTAAAAGCCTTCAAGGAGGCACGCTTCTTATGACTCCGCTAAAGGGCGTTGACGGCGATATATATGCGCTTGCTCAAGGCTCGCTTACTATAGGCGGAAAGAGTCAGGGTAGAAATAGCGGCAACCACGCAACAGCGGGGACTATATTTGGCGGAGCTTTCGTAGAGCGCGAGATAGTCTATGACATCTACAACCAAGAGGCTATAAATTTAAGCCTTAAGGAGTCAAATTTCAACATCGCTTCAAATATCCAAAACGCTATAAATTTACAAGTTGGCGGCAATGTAGCCGTAGCTATCGATCCAAGAACAGTTAGGGTTAGTAAGCCTGATGGCGCTAGCATGGTTGAGTTTTTGGCTGGAATTTTAGAGATAGATGTGGATTATAAAGCGCTTGATAAGATCATAATAGACGAGCGCACAGGCACGATAGTAAGTGGCGTAAATATCACGGTTGATCCTGTTGTGATCACACATAAAGATATCACGATAAAGATCGAGCCAAACTCTTATGAGGACGGTGAGCGCGCCATAGATATAAAAGACGGCACATCGATAGATCCGGTTGCAAATTTGATAAAAGTAAGCGGCGAGCGCACGACCGTAGCAAGCGTGGCAAGAGCTCTAAATAAACTGGGAGCAAGCCCAAGCGACATCATCGCGATAATGGAAAATTTAAAGCGAGTCGGCGCTATACACGTGGATTTGGAGATCATATAATGAACGTTGATAATCACTTAGCTATAAACGCATATAGCAGTATCGCGACAAATTCTATCACGAACAAAGCAGGCAGAAGCGAAGAGGAAAACGATAAGCTCTTAAGAGAGCAAACCGATGCTTTTGAGGCGTTTTTGGTTAAAAGCGTGCTTGATATCGCGCTTAAAGATGAAAATCCGCTCTTTCCAAAAGATGCCGGAGATAAAATTTACTCATCAATGTATAACGACACGATGAGTAGGGCTTTGAGTGGAAATTTAGGATTTAGTGAGCTGCTTTATAATTTTTTAAAAGAAAGGGCTTAAGAAAATTTCATTTATGCCGATTTGGTAATCAAATGTTTTAAAAAGGCATAAAAATGATATCAACACTTGGTTCAAAATTCGGGCTTAGCCCGCAGCAAATTTCACGAAACGAAGTAAAGAAGAGTGAAGTTAGCGAAGATATTAAAAACACACAGGATAAAAGCGAAAGCAAAGTAGCGAAAATTTCGCAAGCGATAGCAGACGGAACTTACAAGATAGATCTTTCAAAAACCGCGCGCGCAATTGCTGATGAGATTATGTAGCATGAATTTGTCCTTTGTGTGAATTTGCAGAAAGGACAAAAATGCTTAAAACTTATTTAGATGACGCTATTAGCGTGCTTGATGAACTCATTAAAACTACAAATTTAGACATTCAAAATATCAAAGAGGCTAAACACTCGGCAGTTGAAGAGAGTGTAAAGCTAAAAAACGACCTCATAAAAAAATTTGAAAACACAAAATCACAGCTTGACAAAGAGCTTTTAAGAGTATCAAAAGAGCAAAACAGCACCGATCTTGCAAGCATACTTGATGATGAGGTAAAGGCAAATTTGGTTAAGTTAAGAGGTAAGCTAGAAGAGCTTCATCAAAAAAACAAAGAGTATGCAAGATACGTGGTAACCGTTAAAGAGTTTTTCGATAGTTTGGTTTCTGATATGTTTAAAGACAAAAAAGACGAGAGCGGCTACTCAAAAGCTCAGCCTACTCCTGAGACACTATTTAAAACAAGGGTTTAAAAATGGCTAATATATTTTCTTCGCTTGGCATAGGAATTTCGGGGCTTGATGCGGCTCAGATGCAAATTTCAACCACGGGACATAATATCACAAACGCGGATAACGAGCACTACACAAGACAGCGCGTAGTTCAGTCGGCAAGAGAGCCCGAGCACAGTATACCGGGAGATGTGGGCAGAGGAACTCAGGTCGATACCATAGTGAGAATTCACGATGAATTTGTCTTTACAAGGCTTAGAAATTCTTCGAGCAATCTTGAATTTTCGGCTTACAAAAAGAGAATTTTAGAAGAGATTACGCAGAGATTTCCCGATCTAAAAAGCGTAGGAATAGGGCGCGATATACAAAACTACTTTGATGCGTGGAATAAATTCGCCGCAAATCCGACTGAAGGTTCTCAAAAGATAAATTTGCTAAATGCCGCCGATACTCTATCAAAGAGCATTCGAAATGCGTCTGATATGCTGCATAAAATTCAGCAAGATGTAAATTCGCAGATAGAAGTAACGGTAAACGAGATAAATAAATACGCAAAAGAGATAGCCGAGATAAATAAGCAAATTCAGCGCGTGGAATCAGTTGGTACCACAAGAGCAAACGACCTGCGCGATAAACGCGATCAGCTTGAGCTTGCCATCTCAAAGCTAGTTAATGCAACCGCCTTTAAAGGAGAGCTTCAAGGAAGCGCTTATATCGACCCTACGATAACCGACATGGGTTCAAAATACAATCTTAACATTTCAGGATTTTCTATCGTGGATGGGGTAAATTTCCATCCGCTTGCACTTGATAATTCGGCAAATAAATTTGACTTTCACAATATCTACTACGAAAGAGAAGACGGCAAGCGAGTTGATATGTCTTCAAAACTTACGGGCGGCAAGCTTGGAGCTGCACTTGATCTGCGCGGAAGATATCTTAGCGAAAACAAAGAGTTTCAAGATGGAAGTATCCAAAAATATATCGACACCTTAAATACATTTGCTAAGGGTCTTATCAACGAAACTAACAACATCTATGCAAGATCGGCGGTAGAAAATATAACTACCGATGAGCTAAGTTTCCTTGATCCTTCAAGAACGCTTATGAATTTTAACGATGATATCAAACACGGAAGCTTTGATGTAGTGGTTTATAACAACCAAGGTCAAGAGGTGGCAAGAAAAACGATAAATATAGATGCGACTACTACGATAAACGATCCAACTAGAGGCACATCGATAGTTAAGGATTTTAACGCCGATACCGATGACAATCATGACAATAACATGCACAATGACGTAAATGATTATTTTAGAGCCTATTATCAATACGATCCAGCTACCGCCAAAGGAACTTTCGGTGTTTCGGCTATAAGAAATTCGGGCGAATACAGCATAGCATTTGTGGATAAAGGGACGAATTTCCCGGGGATTATCGGCACAAATAGATTTTTTAAGGGAGATAGCGCAAAGGATATAGGCGTAAAAAGCGAGCTTATGTCAAATCCTCATATACTAAAGGCTTATTCAAACCCGACTCCGGGCAATAACGATGTGGCAAACGATATGGTTCAGCTTCAGTATAAAAAGATACATTTTTATTCAAACAAGCATGCCGATAAAGTGGAGACCATAGAGGGCTTTTACCGCTTTTTGACTACCGATATCGCAAGTGAGACTCAGAGCAATAACTATTTTCACGATACAAACGAGGCGATAAACAAAACCGCTATGAGCGAGCATCAATCCGTTAGCGGCGTAAATTTAAACGAGGAGCTAACCTCTCTTATACGCTTTCAATCAAGCTACGGAGCTGCGGCTAAGATCATAACTACGGTTGAAAAGATGCTTGATACCCTGCTTACGCTTAAACAATGATCGATCTAAAATCCCTGCTTAACGCTCATGCGCTTGAGAAAAATACGGATTTGGGGCTTTACTCAGCCTCCGATCCGCTTCAGGTAGCAACTCGTTTTAAAGAGCCTCATATCTCGCTTATCTGTGCGCTTTTTGCTTACGGAAATGCAAATTTGATAGTCAAATTTCTAAATTCGCTTGATTTTAGCTTGCTTAATGAAAACGAGGACAAGATCATTTCAAATTTGCAAAATTTTAAATACCGTTTTCAAAGCGTTGAAGATGTAAGGCAAATTTTTATCACTATATCCCGTCTTAAAAAAGAGGGCGATATGGAGGCGATAATCAAAAAAGGATTTGATAAAAACGGACACATAATAGACGGCATAAACGAGCTTGTTAAATTTATCTACTCTTTAAATTCTTACAAAAGCGACGGATATGAATTCTTTTTCGGCAGGAGTTTTGAAAAGAAACCAAACTCGCCTTATAAGCGCTACAATATGTTTCTTCGCTGGATGGTAAGAGATAGCGATATCGATCTTGGGCTTTTTAAAAATTTGCCAAAAAACGAGCTTTTAATCCCGCTTGATGTTCATACTCACCGAGTTTCGCTCGCTCTTGGGCTAATAAATCGCAAAAGCTATGATTTTACCGCGGTTTGTGAGCTTACAAATAAATTAAAAGAGTTTGATCCGTTTGATCCTATTCGCTATGATTTTGCGCTTTACAGGATAGGGCAAAGCAAAGAGCTTGAAAATATCTTAAATATAGAAAAATAACTTAATAAATTTAAAACGGCTATTTAACAAAGTTAAAGGGAAATTTAATATTTACTATTAGTTTTTATTTACAATGTTTTGATATAGTAACACACTTAATTTATTTTCAAAGGACTTTGTATGAAAAAAACACTTCTACTTAGCGCACTGCTTGGCAGTATGCTTTTTGCTCATGAGCATATGCATTTTGACCCGAAAGCTCAAAAACACATCGTTATCCCTATGGAGCAACTTGGCGAAAAAGGTAATGTAAACGTAGGCGAAGTTGTCGCTATCGAGACAAACTACGGCGTAGCATTTTTCCCGAATTTAAAAGGGATCGAGAGTGGCGCTCACGGATTTCACGTTCACGTTAATGCAGACTGTGGCGCAACAGAAAAAGGCTTAGGCATGAAAGCAGGCGGACACTGGGATCCGACAGATACAAAAAGACACTCTTTCCCATGGGACGATAAGGGTCACAAAGGCGACTTGCCTATCCTTTATGCAGATAAAGACGGCAATGCGGTTTATCCTGTTCTAGCTCCAAAGATCAAATCTCTTGACGAGCTTAAAGGACACTCTTTAATGGTTCACGTTGGCGGAGATAACCACCACGACCATCCAAAACCACTTGGCGGTGGCGGCCCAAGACTAGTTTGTGGCGTTATAAAATAATTTCCTTGGCTCCTTCTTGGAGCCACTCTCTTTAAGATTTCTTTCAATTTTTAAATCGCAAAATATCATTAAAATTTAATAAAATTTTTAGTATCATTCTCGACTGTTTTCAATCTAAATTTAAGAAAATTTATGGAATTTGATATCTTAGCTTACTTTGTATTTTTTGCGGCTGCGTTTTTGGGCGGATTTATAGACTCCATAGCAGGCGGCGGAGGACTTATCACGCTTCCTGCCATCATGGCTATGGGGGTTCCTCCTCATCTTGCGCTTGGCACAAACAAGCTTCAAGGCACATTTGGAAGTTTTACGGCTACTTTAAATTTTACCCGCAAGGGCATGATTGATTATAAAGAGGCTTTTTTAGGTATCGTTTTTACATTTATAGGAGCATGCACGGGGGCAACGCTTATTCTTTTTTTAAATCCAAATTTCTTAAAGATAATAATCCCTTTCTTGCTAATTGCCATATTTATCTACACTCTCTTTACGCCAAAAATCGGAGATAGCGATAAAAAAGCAAGGATAAACTATAAAATTTTCTATATACTCTTTGGCTTTTTGCTTGGTTTTTATGACGGGTTTTTTGGTCCGGGAGCGGGGTCGTTTTGGACCTTTGCTATGATAGCTTTGATCGGGCTTAGTATGAAAAAGGCCGTTGCTCACACAAAGCTTTTAAATTTCGTTAGCAACGTGGTATCCTTAGGAGTTTTTATCATTGGCGGTCAAGTATTGTGGATAGTCGGCATAGTCATGGGAGTAGGGCAAATTTTAGGCTCATACATAGGCTCAAATTTGGTAATAAAAAAAGAAGTCAAATTCATAAGAACTATGTTTTTGGTTGTGGTCGGCGCAACTATCTTAAAGCTTATTTACGATTATTTTTCAAGCTAAGGCGCCAAGACAAAGTAACCTTGCAGCCTAGAAGTTAAAAAACTTTTAACAATAAATTTGCTAAAATCTCACCAAAATTTATAAATTTAAGGTTAATGCATGAAAGATTTGTTTCTCTTTTCCGGACTTATTTCGCATTCGCACGCTTTTACCTATGCTGCGCATTTTCTGCTTGTTTCGCTTATCATTATAGTTGTTGCCAAACTTGCCACTAAAAATATGCAACTTGTTCCAAGGGGAACCCAAAATATAGTTGAAGCCTATTTGGAGGGCGTTGTCGCTATGGGCAGAGATGTTCTTGGAAGCGAGCAGCTCTCTAGAAAATACCTTCCTTTAGTCGCTACGATCGGTTTTGTAGTGTTTTTTTCAAACGCCATCGGTATCATCCCCGGCTTTGAATCTCCTACCTCAAGCCTAAATTTGACACTGACACTTGCGCTTGTCGTGTTTGTTTATTATAACTTTGAGGGTATCAGAAAAAACGGAGTTATCAAATATTTTGCACACTTTATGGGGCCTAGCAAGGTTTTAGCCCCTCTTATGTTCTTAGTTGAAGTGGTTTCACACCTATCTCGTATAGTGTCGCTGTCTTTCCGTCTTTTTGGAAACATAAAGGGAGATGATCTTTTCCTTATGGTTATGCTTGCACTTGCGCCTGTTATCGCGCCGTTTCCTGCGTATGCGTTACTAACTCTTATGGCAGTGCTTCAGACGTTTATTTTTATGATGCTTACTTATGTTTATCTTGCAGGCGCTATTTTAATAAGCGAAGATCACTAAAATTTATACTTATAGTCGGCCGAATTTTTCGGTCGGCACTTTTTAAATTTCTTACTTTTTTACTCTCAAATTTCAAACAAAATCGCCACTTTTTAGATAAGTTAAAAGAAATAATTGCTAAAATAACGCTTAAAATTTGCGCTATAAACTCAAAGCGTATTCTTAATAAAAAAGGTTACTTATGTTTGAAGTGGTGATAGGGCTTGAGGTTCATACCCAGCTTAATACAAAAACTAAAATTTTCTGCTCCTGCTCTACAAGCTTTGGCGATGAGGCAAATACTCATGTTTGCCCGGTTTGTCTAGCGCTTCCGGGAGCTTTGCCCGTGCTTAACAAAGAGGCCGTAAGAAAGGCCATAAGCTTTGGCACTGCGGTTAATGCAACGATAAATAAAAAATCGGTATTTAATAGAAAAAATTATTTTTATCCTGACTTGCCAAAGGCGTATCAAATTTCTCAGTTTGAAATTCCTATCGTTGAAAAAGGCGAGCTTTTCATAGATGTAAACGGAGAGAAGAAGCGTATCGGTATAACCAGAGCTCACCTTGAAGAAGATGCTGGTAAAAACGTGCATGAAAGCAGCTTTAGTATGGTTGATCTAAACAGAGCCGGCACTCCGTTGCTTGAGATAGTTAGCGAGCCTGATCTAAGAAGTAGCGACGAGGCGGTGGCATATCTAAAAAAACTGCATTCGATTTTGAGATTTTTAAATATCAGCGATGCGAATATGCAAGAGGGTAGCTTTCGTTGCGATGCAAACGTGAGTATTAGACCAAAAGGCGATAAGAAGCTATATACAAGGGTTGAGATCAAAAACCTAAATTCGTTTAAATTTATCCAAAAGGCGATTGATTACGAAGTCGAGCGTCAAAGCATAGCGTGGGAAGACGGTAAATATGACGAAGAAGTTTTCCAAGAGACAAGGCTCTTTGATACGGTAAATTTGGTTACAAAATCTATGCGCGGTAAGGAAGATAGCGCAGAGTATAGATATTTCCCCGACCCTGACTTGCTTCCTGTTGAAATCCCTGAAGATATGTATAATGAGGCGATCAAGATTCCCGAGCTTGCCGAACAAAAAGTGGCAAGATATATGAAGGAGTATGGCATCAAAGAGGATGACGCTCAAAATTTAGTAAGTTCAGTTGAGATGGCTAAGTATTTTGAGGATTTAATAGATGCTAAAATAAGCCCGAAACTTTGCGTTACATGGCTTTTAGTCGAGCTTTTAGGTAGGCTTAAAAACGGAGTAACGATCGAAAGCTCGCCTGTTGATAGCGCTAAAATGGCAACTCTTTTAAATAGGATCGAAGACGGCACTATAAGCGGCAAAGCGGCTAAAGAGGTGCTTGACTTTTTAATGCAAAACGAGGCAAGCGTTGATGAGGTTATAGAAAAACTAGGACTCAAGCAAGTAAGCGATGACGGCGCAATACTAGCCATTATAGATCAAATTTTAAGCTCAAACGCCGATAAGGTTGCCGAGTATAAAAGCGGTAAAGATAAGCTGTTTGGCTTTTTTGTCGGGCAGGTTATGAAAGAGGGCAAAGGGGCGTTTAACCCTGCTAAAGTAAATGATTTGTTAAAGTCAAAGCTTTAATATGAAGATAGCGGTTTTTGGAGCGGGAAAGTGGGGAAGCGCGCTTTATCATGCGCTCTGTTTTAAAAATCAGTGCGTCATAAGCTCCAAAACTCCGCGCGAAATTCCAAATTTCGTCTCGACCGACGAGGCGCTGAAGGCTGAAATTTTGGTTATGACTATACCTTCTCAGGCTACAAGCGACTGGCTTAAGCAAAATTTCAAAAACTACAACCAAAAAATTTTAGTCGCTTCAAAAGGCATTGAAACCAAGAGTTCTAGATTTTTAAATGAAATTTACGAAGAGTATGTCGATAGCTCAAATTTAGCCTTTCTTTCGGGACCTACTTTTTCAAAAGAGGTTGAGCAAAACCTGCCTTGCGCGCTTGTAATAAATTCTAAAAATTTGACCCTTGCCTCTGAAATTTCAGATCTGTTTCCCGATTACATGAAGGCTTATACTTCAGATGATGTTATAGGGGCTGAAATTTGCGGTGCATATAAAAACGTGATCGCTATAGCAGGCGGGATTTGCGACGGGCTTGGGCTTGGCAATAACGCAAGAGCCAGCCTTATAGCGCGCGGACTTGTAGAGATGGCAAGATTTGGCAAGCATTTTGGCGCTAAGGACGAGACATTTTTAGGACTTAGCGGAGCGGGAGATCTCTTTTTAACCGCTTCTAGCTCGTTATCTCGTAACTACCGAGTAGGGCTTGGACTTGCTAAAAACCAAAGTCTTGAAAAGATACTAAGCGATCTTGGCGAGGTGGCCGAAGGGGTGGATACTTCAAGAGCCATTGAAAACATCGCTAAAAAAGAGAAAATTTACACTCCGATAGTAAATGAAGTGGTTCTTATGCTTGATGGTAAAGGGGTGCAAAAAAGCTTAAGCGATCTTTTAAGCAGAAAGAATAATTTCACGAATTTCTAGCTCAAATTTAGCAAAGAAAGGTAAAAATTTGAAAAAATTTTTTAGCATCTTTTTTTCTGTTCTTATCTTAAACTCTCTTGTTTTTGCCGACGAAAAGCCCACTCTTCGCAAGATGATATCTCAAATGATAATGGTAAGCTTTAGCGGAGCAACTCCCACAGAGGCAAAAGATGCGATATCCGATGCGAAATACCGACGCTTTGGCGGAGTTATGCTTCTTGGTAAAAACATCAAAGACAAACAAACCCTCATAAAACTAACTTCTGAATTTAAAACTGCCCAAAAAGATATCTTTATAGCCATTGATGAAGAGGGCGGAGATATCACGAGGCTTAAAGATAAAGAGGGCTTTAAAACCTTTATCTCGGCCGCTAAAGTCGCCAAGAGCCTTGATCTCTTAGAGGCGAAAGAGCTTTATAAAAATATGGCCGTGCAGCTAAAAGAGGCTGGCATAAATCTAAATTTCGCTCCGGTTGTCGATGTGCTAAATCCCGTTTCGCCTATAATCGCCTCAAAAAGCAGGGCGTTTAGTGAAAACATAGATGAAGTGTCTTTATATGCAAGCGAATTTTTAGACGCATTTAACGAAGTTGGAGTTTTAACCACTCTTAAGCATTTTCCTGGACACGGTTCGGCTGAGATGGATTCGCATAATGAAAAAACGGTGATAGAAAATTTTAACTACGATGAGCTTAAGCCTTACTACGACGCTATAAAAAAAGATCAAGCGAGGCTTATAATGATCTCTCATGTCTACCTAAACGAAGAAGATAGCAAAAATCCTGCTTCGCTTTCGCCTAAGATTATCAACGAACTGCTTAGAAAAAAGCTCAAATTTCAAGGCGTGGTTATAAGCGATGATATGCTTATGGGCGGACTTAAGGGCTTTAGCTTGGAGCAAAAAGTGATAAATTTTATAAATGCGGGCGGAGATATCCTTTTGTTTAGCGACTTTAGGATAAACGGGCAAAGAACCGCTCAATACATAACTCAAATAGTTGTCGATGCGGTTAGTCAAAATAAAATTTCAAAAGAGCGGATTAAAGAGTCTTACGAGCGAATTATGAGTCTAAAAAAGAGTTTGTAATGTCATAAATTTGCTCTTTGAGTAATAAATTTCACCAAAAATATATCCTTTTTTAAGCTTGCAAAATTAAATTTAAGTTACAATAAATTATTAAGTTTTATGTAAAATTTAAAGGAGCTAAGATGGATCATATTCAAGCTAAAGTTGAAAATTTAAAAGAGGAGATGATCGCTCATAGGCGCTACTATCACTCTCATCCTGAAACGGGTTGGTTTACGTTTTTTACTACAGCAAGTATCGCTAAAAAATTAAAAGATTACGGATACAGCCTCAAAATGGGTCGTGAGGTTGTAAAGCCCGAAGCTAGACAGGGACTTGGCACAAAAGAAGCTATGCAAAAGTATTTAGATAGAGCCAAAAGTTTGCTAAGCAAAGAGGAGCAAGAGTTTTTGCCTGTGATGGAAGATGGTTTAACGGGTCTTGTGGCAGAGATCGATACGGGCAGAGCCGGCAAAACTATTGCGTTTAGATTTGACATAGATGGAGTTGATGTAACCGAAAGCAGAGAGTCTTCACATAGAGCGAGTAAAGATGGCTTTGGTGCCGATATAGACGGCATTATGCACGCTTGTGGACATGACGGACATATCACGATAGGGCTTGGGCTTGCTAGGATAATAAGCGAAAATTTAGATGACTTTAACGGCAAATTTAGATTTATCTTTCAAACCGCAGAAGAGGGCACGAGAGGTGCCGTAGGGATGGAGCCAACGGGCATACTTGAAGGGATTGATTATCTACTTGGCGGGCATATCGGCTTTCAAGCAAAAAAGAGCGGCGGTATAATTTGCGGTACAAACAAACTGCTTGCCACTTCAAAATTTGACGTAAATTTTAAAGGCAGATCGGCTCACGCGGCAGGTGCGCCGCAAGAGGGAGCAAACGCGCTTTT
>JAUNLC010000016.1:15165-20605 GCA_030532465.1 Campylobacter sp.
ACCGAGCTTTATGAAAAGGCGGCGATAGAGTCCCCGTATATCAAAAATGATCTGATAGTCAAAGAGCTTGACTTCGGAGCTTGCGAAGACTTCGCGCACTTTATGCAAGCGGTGCAAAAAGCCGGCGGAAAGAGTGGCTATCTAATGATAGGAACAGACCTTGCCGCAGGGCATCATAACTGCTGCTTTGACTTTGATGAAAATGCCTTGCTAGCGGGAGTTGATGTATTTTTACGCTCGGTTTATATGCTTAACGGAAGATAAACTTCATTTTATAAATTTGCAAGCTAAAATGTAAAATCGATGCTTGCAAATTTAAATCATAACATAAACAAATTTCATATTTTGACGATATATGATACATTGGAACTTTATTTGCTTTTAAGGTTTTAATTAAATAAATAGGAATTGATGATGCGAATTACAAATCAGATGATGAAATTTAACGATAACTACAATTATCAAGCGAATATGAGAGAGCTTCATAGGCTAAATACTCAAATTTCAAGCGGACTTAAGATACAAAATTCATTTGAAGATAGCAGTATTTATAATGACGGAATGAGGCTTGATTATGAGGTTGCTACGCTTGAGCAGGTAAAGGACGCCACCTCTAAAGCTAGCAGTTTTTCGCTAAATACGGATAAAGCCTTAAAGGAATTTAAAGAAAAGCTTGAGCTTTTTAAGACAAAGTTGGTTCAAGCCGGAAACGAGCATCACTCAAAGACTTCGCGCGAAGCCCTTGCAAACGATCTGCAAGGCATCAAAAATCATCTTGTCAATATCGCAAATACTTCAATTAACGGTCAATTTTTATTTTCAGGAAGCGCGATAAACACAAAGCCTATAAACGGAACTACAAATGAGTATTTTGGCAACTCTCAATCGATGAATGTAGTTGGCGGATCAAAGATAAATTTGCCGTATAACCTTGCCGGTTCAGAGCTATTTTTGGGCAGGGATAAGGACTACACTCGCCATATAAGCGCTAATGTTTCGCTTACCGATCAAAGCATTTTAAATAGAAAAGATAATATAAAATATCTAAACGAAGAGAGCGGCATAAGAAATATGATCGGATTTAACTATCTTAAAGATGAAAAAGGGCTTTCTGATCTTGATTTTGTCGGTTCAAATGCGAAGAAATTTCAAAATACCACTTTTTATCTACAAGGCAAAAAACCTGATGGAACTAGCTTTACGAGTAAATTTCAAATGACTTCCGACGCTTCTATTAAAGATTTGATGGAAAAGATAGGCACCGAATACGGAAACACTCCAAACAGCAAAGTAGTGGAAGTTGCTATAAACAATCAAGGTCAGATCAACATAAAAGATCTTACTAAAGCAAATCAGCCTATCGATTTTCACATGGTTGGCGTTACGAAAAAGATTGACAGAGCTAGCGACCTAACGGCTAACAATATAAATGACGCGACGCATGGATTTAACGGCATAAATAATCTTGCCAACTTGCAAAATTTCATCAATGCAAATAGAGATGATTATCACGTAACCGAGTTTGTAAAAAGCGACTATAGAGATTTAAACGGCAATAAAACGGATGCCTTTGATTTTGATAGGGTGAAATTTAAAAACGACGGTAGGCATGTTATCGGCACCGTATCGCAAATCACAAGAAAAGGCGGAGAATTCGCTACCGATAAGACTACTTTAAGCGAGGTTGCAGGCACGAAAAATTTATATAACGGCGAGAGCGGAAAATATAATATTGACGGACAAAACCTTCAAATGCATATTAGATCAAAGCATGGCGGTAATTATGAGGTAAATATAAGATTTGTAGGGCCAAATGCCAATATCGCGATCGGAGGAACGGCTCCTGACGGCACCGTGGTAAACTACCAAACTCCCGTTTGGGATAGTTTGTATAATCCCGTAACCGATAGCACGGACGGGATTAGAACCAGCGCAAAAGATGTCACTTTTAGACAACTTAATGACATTATCTCTTTTGTGGCTAGCGACAACATACCAAATCCGGATGCCGTAGTTAATCCTCCGAATTTAACTCCTCTTGAGAAATCTTTTATAGCCTATCAGCAATCCATCAAAGATGCGCAAGGTAGCGTAGAGGTAAACATGGATCATAGGGGAAGAATTAAGATAACTGATAAACAAAATACCAACACTCCTATTGAGGTTTCTATTTTTGATATTAGAAATTCCGATAAATTTGCAGGAGATAGCACGATGCCTCCTCCAAACGGACAAGGAGTCGGCTCTATCTTTACCTTTTCGGCAAACAATGCCATAACTATAGATGAGTCAAGCGTTGATATATTTGCCGATATGGATAAGATGATAGATGCGGTTAGACTGGGTCAGTATAGAGCCGATAGCGAAGGTCCGGATCCGAGAAGTTCGGGAATTCAAGGAGCTATCGAAAGGCTTGATCATATATTTGATCACGTAAATAAGCTTCACACTAAAGTAGGAGCGATTTCTAGCTCGTTAAAGGATACAAATTTAAGAGCAGGGATTTTGTCTGTAAATGTCGAAACCGTCAAGTCTGAAGTGGTGAATGCCGACTACGGAAAAACCTATATGAATTTGATGCAAAAGATCATGAGCTATCAGGCTATGCTTCAATCAGTCGCAAAGGTAAATCAACTAAGTCTCTTAAACTATATGTAAAATTACGCTATAATCAGACTTTTAAATAAAGGATAGAAAATTTTACGAGAGTCGATTTTAGTTATAGTTGTATTTTTCTTGATGTTTTTTGGAGCTGCTACGATAGCTCCCGATGCGAATTTCGTTGGAAGCTTCGGCAAAATTTTAGGAGGAGTAAATCTCAATCTCTTTGGCTTCATCGCCTATATCTATCCGTTTGCTCTTATATTTTTTGCGTTTTATATCTACAAATTTTTTAAGAAATTTGACCTAGATTTCGCTCAGCTTCTGCTAGGTCTTATCTTGCTCTTTTTTGCGTTTTTAACCCTTCAGGCGAACTCAAATTTAGAACAAGCAGGAGTGATAGGAAATTTTATCATCGGTGCGCTTAAGGATGTCGTAGGCGTTATAGGCACGTGGGTTTTTATCATAATGCTTTTTGTCCTTGCTTTTGGGTTGATAGCTCAAGAGCGCATAGATGTGATATTAAAAAATGCCTTTGTAGAGCCAACCGCGCGAAATAAGTATCAAGAAGACTCAAACGAGTTAAGGCGGATAACTCAAAAAAAGAACGTAGTAAAAACCAAAAAGCGAGAGACAAAAGATGAGGTTTTGCTAAATCAAGATGATGAGAGTGAAAATTTATCCGATGAGGTCATAGATGTAGAGGCTCAGGACGCTAAAAGCGTGTCTATTATAAACGGCGTTGAAATTTTAAACGAAGTAGCCGAAAATAAAAAACTTCTTGACGAGATAGAAAAGGGTAAAGTCGAAAAACCAAAGGATTTTATTCTTCCGCCTCTTAAATTTCTAAACGATCCGCCAAAACGCTCACACAATATAAATGAAGCCGAAATCGATCAAAAGATATCCGATCTGCTTGATAAATTGCGTAAATTTAAGATAGAGGGCGACGTGGTGCGAACTTACACGGGACCGATCGTTACAACATTTGAGTTTCGTCCTGCTGCGCATATAAAAGTAAGCAAAATTTTAACTCTGCAAGATGACCTTGCTATGGCTTTGCGCGCTCAAACCATACGTATCCAAGCGCCTATCCCCGGTAAAGACGTAGTAGGTATCGAAGTGCCAAACCAAAACATCGAAACCATATACTTAAAAGAAATTTTAGATAGCGAAATTTATAAAAACGCCTCAAGTCCGCTTACCATAGCACTTGGCAAAGATATCGTCGGAGCTCCTTTTATAACCGATCTTAAAAAGCTTCCGCATTTGCTGATCGCAGGAACTACGGGAAGCGGTAAGAGCGTGGGTATAAACGCTATGCTTTTAAGCTTGCTATATCGCAACAGTCCGCAAACTCTTCGGCTTATGATGATAGATCCTAAGATGCTTGAATTTAGCATTTATAACGATATCCCGCACTTATTAACCCCTGTTATAACTCAAGCAAAACAGGCTATAACCGCGCTTTCTAACATGGTTGCCGAGATGGAGCGCAGGTATAAGATCATGAGTCATACCCGAACGAAAAATATCGAGAGCTATAACGAAAAGATGAAGACTGAAGGCGGCGAGCAGTTTCCTTATATCGTAGTTATCATAGATGAGCTGGCGGATTTGATGATGACGAGCGGTAAGGATGTGGAGCTATATATCGGAAGGCTTGCTCAAATGGCGCGTGCCAGCGGAATTCATCTAATCGTAGCTACGCAAAGGCCAAGCGTGGATGTCGTAACGGGCCTGATAAAGGCGAATTTGCCCTCACGCATAAGCTATAGAGTAGGACAAAAGATAGATAGTAAGGTAATCCTTGATCAAATGGGTGCTGAAAGTTTGCTTGGACGAGGCGATATGCTCTTTACGCCTCCGGGAAGCCCCGGCATCATCAGGCTTCACGCCCCTTTTGCAAGCGAAAAAGAGATAGAAAACATCGTAAATTTCTTAAAAGAGCAACAAGAGGTTGTCTATGATGAGAGATTTTTAAAAGAAGATAGCTCAAATTCAAGCTCTGGCGGCTTAAGCGAAGGCGATATCGCTACAGGTGAGCTTGACGAGCTTTATGAAGAGGCTAAAGAGATCGTGCTAAGCGAGCAAAAAACCTCTATCAGCTACCTTCAACGCCGCCTTAAAATAGGCTACAACAGAGCCGCAACCATCATCGAACAGATGGAGCAAATGGGTGTGCTAAGTCCCGTAAATGCCAAAGGGCAAAGGGAAATTTTGTAAATTTGGATTTCAAATTTATCTTATGTGCGAAATTTGATTGTTTTGCAGCGATAAATTTAATCATCTTGGCTATGATACGGCTTTGAATTTTAGATATTTAAGCTGTAAATTTTGTGCCAAATTTATAAGAGATAAAATTTCATGTTTTAGTGTATCTACCGTTTGTATTTTTGGCTTTTGAAAAAATAGCTCAGTTTCAAAAATACTCTTTGCACCGTTTAAAAATAGATAAAATTTACCGCTTGCAAATACCGCGCTTAGTGATTTTGTCCCTTTAAATTTGCCTTTTATAACACGTAAGTTATCTAAAAATTCATCGCTTTTTACAAGACTTGCAAGGCTTGATCTACTACTAAACTCATCGCAATAGAGGCTAAAGTTCATCTAACTTAAATTTTACCTTATCTTGCACTAGTTTTGATTTTACTTTTTTGTCGCTAACCGCCATCCATCCGTTAAAATCAAAATCGCATGCAAACACCACTCCGCTAAAATCAAGCGGATAGCCTCTATTTCTAGGGCTTCTTGTTCGTTCAAATCTACTTGTTTCACCGATGATAAATTTCACCCCATTTAATTCCGCGGTTACTAACGTATCGCTTAAAAAGACAGG
>JAUNLC010000016.1:20705-22847 GCA_030532465.1 Campylobacter sp.
AAAACAAATAAAGTTGCTAAAACAGGAGGCATAAGCATCGCTGTTAAAGGCGCTGTTTTGCTGCTTACATTTAGTACATATCCCATGGCAAACATAGCCAAAAGCAGCAAAGAGGCAAAAAATACCTTTTTATAAACATCTAAGCGCAATTTACTTTACTCTTTTAAAACTAGATTTAAAGCCTCGTTTATATCTTTCATTAGTAAAAAATTCTATTTAGATAAAGTCCGTTTGGCGGCGCGGGCATTCTAGTAAGAGGTTTTTGCTTCTTTATAGCTAGATTGATAAGCTCTTTGCCGTCTTTTAAATTTACGGCTTTTAGAGTTGAAGCCACCATAAGACGAATTTGAGCTCGTAAAAAGCCGTTTGCCTTAAAAACGATGATAGTTTTTTCGCCGTAAGAGTAGCAAAATGCTTTGGTTACGGTGCGAACGGGGCTATTTACCTTGCTGCCAAGCTTCATAAAAGCGCTAAAATCATGCTCTCCTACAAAAAGGGCTAAAATTTCATTTGCTTTTTCTATATTAAATTTAGGCAAAAATGTCTGGTATCCACTCAAGAAAGGATCAAACTCACCGTGATTTATGATATATCGATACTGTCTAAATTTGGCGTCATAGCGCGGATGAAAGCTATCATTAACTTTTGAAATTTGTTTTATGTGGATGTGCGGGTGAGCGTGGCGGTTGATTAAATTCGCAAGTCTTTTAAAATCTTTAAAATGACCCCCGCACTCTACGCATGCGACCTGATTGTTTGCATGCACATCCTTATCCGTGCGCGAGCTTGAGATGATCTTGCCAAAAATTCCAACATGCGCCAATGCCAAGCCCAAAGCGTTTTCGACTCCGTTTTTATGCGGCTGGGTTTGTGAGCCTTGAAATTTCGAGCCGTCATAGCTAAAAACAAGCTTTATCTTCAAGCTAATATCTTTTAGTTATTTTTTTTCTATAAAACAGAAGCGAGCTTATAAAAAATAGCAAAAATACCGCAGGCACGGCAATTATTGCTTTTGAAGAAAGCGCCATGATAAGGGCGAAATACAAAAACAGCACTCCAAAAATTCCCGCGTATATAAAGCCTTTTTCATAGCGGTAAGTAACCACTCCAAAGCTAATGGCAAAAAGCGTCGTAGCAAGCGGAAATAGGGCTATAAGAGTAAAAGTTGCCAAGTCTTTGGCTCGTTTTTTGTTGGTCTTTATATCACTCCAATACTCTATAAACGACAAAGTTTCAGATATCTTTTCATTTGAAAAGGTATGCATACGCATAAATTTAAAGTCCGCCTGATGCCAAACCTCGTCTTTTATGTCATAAATTTTGCCTTTGTTTAGTTGAAGCTCTAAATTTGAGCTGTTGTTTGTGATCTTAGCGTTATCTGCGATGATTACTCTTTGTGAATCTTTTTGCGGCGAGTAAAGAGTCACGCCTTCATAAGTCGTGCCGTTAGCGTCGCTCTTTTCGCTTTGGATATAGACCATCCAGTTTGAAAATTTCTGCCCGAATTGAGTAGTTTTTAAATTTAGCTTAGCAACCGTCTTTTTGTATTCGATGAAATTTTCGTTAAGCTCGGCTGCCGTAGGGATAAGAACTATAGCAACCACAAGCAAAAACATTGATACAAATCCGCTTAATATCATAAAAAATCTCGATATCAAATTTGGAGAGTGCCCTAAAGTAAAGATGACGATGCTCTCATTTTCTTTTGACAGCCGAAAGAGTGTCATAGCTAAAGCCACGAAAAAGGCGATCGGGATCGTAAACAAAAGCACTCGCGGCAGCATAAAAAGATAGAGCTTAAACAGCTCAAAAAAGGTTATCTCGATATAAGCCGTAATACGCGCGATCTGTATAAAAAACACAATCGACATTATGAGAAACAGAGTCGAAAAAAGCGAGGCGAAAGTGCTAATAAAATTTGTGAAAAGATACCTGCTTACTCTACCCATACAAATACTCTAAAAACTCTAAAAATTTAGCTTCAAAAAGATAAACCGTAAGTAGTCCCAGACTTAAAAACGGCACAAACGGCAGCTCATATCCTCTTTTTCTAACGGCGATATAGGCAGGCAGAGTTAAGATCGCCGCCACATAAATCGCCATAAGTCCAAGCTTGATACCTAAAATCGCCCCCATAACTCC
>JAUNLC010000016.1:22947-37270 GCA_030532465.1 Campylobacter sp.
AGAAAAAGCCAAGAGAAAATAGGCACATTGTGATAAAATTTAAGCGGCGTTTTGCAACTTTGGCAGTGCGATGCAGGAAAATTTATACTCTCGCTCTTTGGCATTCGGTATATCAAAACATTGCCAAACGAGCCGATAACGGCACCAAAGATAAAATAAAATATCGCTATCATATTCCACCAAACCTTCTTTTTGTATTTTTAAATTTTTCGCATATGAGGCTAAGCTCCGTGCTTGTAAAATCGGGCCAAAACGTATCTGTAAATGCAAGCTCGGCATAGCTTGCCTGCCAAAGCATGAAGTTTGAAAGTCGCTGCTCGCCGCCCGTTCGCACAAGCAGATCTATCGGTTCGCTTTCATCAAGGAGGGCTGTCAAATTTGCCTCATTTGCCTCTAAATTTTGCTCTTTTAACTTGCTAAAAGCTCTTAAAATTTCATCTTTTGCGCCGTAGTTTATAGCAAGATTTAGCTTTAACTTTGAATTGTTTTTAGTAAGATCGCTCAAATTTGAAATTTCATCTTTAAGCTCGCGGCTAAATGGCGTCATATCGCCGATTGCTCTAAATTTTATATTGTTTTTTACAAAGACCTCTTGCTTTGAAACTAGAAATTTTAAAAGCAGATCCATGAGAAATTTTACCTCATTTTCAGGACGACTCCAGTTTTCGGTACTAAATGCATACAAGCTAAGCGTTGAAACGCCTTCTTTTATACAAAATTCACACACCTCTTCAACCACTTTCGCGCCGCTTTCATGCCCTTTGGTGCGCATTAGACCGCGCTTTTTAGCCCATCTTCCGTTGCCATCCATTATTATTGCTAAATGTTTTAATTCGTTCAAACTATCCCTTAAAATCAATTATCGTTGCTTTAGGTTTGTAAATTTCATTTGCTTCACCGATCTTTATCTCGCACTCAAATTTTTGTCTTAATAAATTCGCAACCTTTTTAAAAGGGGTAGTGATCGATGAAATTTTAAAATCCCTAAGCTCAAAAATAAGCGGAGCGAAATTTGAAAAAACAAGATAAATTTTACTCTCTTGTCCGCTTTTTTTCATCTGAAATACTCCAAAATTTTCGCCGTAAATAAACGGCACATGAATGGTTTTATTTTGAAGCGCAAAGAGCATATCGGTGTAAATTTCAAATTCAAATTTGTCGTTTGTGTTTGCCAAATTTGAAGATATGTGCTCATAAAACCAAGCCAAATCGCTCTCGTTTATGATCTTTTCTATTAAATTTAGCCCCTCTTTTAGCCCGTTAAAGCTAAAATTTGGCTTTTCATATAGGTTTTGTATGACGATATTTTCTTTTCCCGAACTTATCTCGCCCCAGTATTGCGAGCCGATTTTTAGACTCTTCATGCTTTTTGTGCTAAGTTTTTTGTTGTGAAATATTAGCATATAGCGGTTGTAGCCTGTTTTTTCGGCTACTTTTATGCTGATTGGAAGCGAAGCGTTTAGCACGACGCCGGAATTTGCGCCGCTTGCTAATTTTTGCACTTTTGATATGGCTTTTATCATAGCTCGCTTGCCAAATTTACGATTTTTGAAGCGATATTTTCTTTGCTATCAAGAGGTATTAAGCGCTCGCTTTTGTCTGTTATGAAAGTTATTTGGCTAACTTCTGAGCCAAATTTTACCGCCTCATCAAGCACGTTTAGACAAACCGCGTCAAGCTCTTTTTTTGCTAGCATATCTTTTGCTTTTTGTTTAGCCGTTTTAGCGTCTATCTCCATCTTAAAGCCGATTTTTTTTACATTTTTAAATTTGCTTAAAGAGCCTAAGATATCAACATTTTGCTTTAAATTTAGCTGCCAAATTTCGCCTATATCCTCTCTTTTTAGCTTGCCTTCAAATTTTGTTTGCGGTAGATAATCACTCACGGCTGCCGCCATAACAAGCAAATTCGCCTCTTTAAGCTCGCTTTTAAGCGCGTTTAAAAGCTCACTTGAGCTTTTAAATTTAAGCACTTTATAAGGCGCATTTTCGCACTCAAAGCTAGCTACTAGCGTTACGTCCGCTCCTGCGTAATAAAAGCTATCGGCTAAGGCTTTTGCCATTTTTCCGCTTGAAAAATTTGTTATAGCTCTTACATCATCGATATTTTCGCTTGTCGCACCACCCGAGATAACAACTTTTTGTCTGCTAAATTTTGCTTTTGTAAGAGCTCTTTTAACTTCGTAAATTATCGTTTCGACGCTTGCTAATGCGCCTTTACCCATATCTTTGCAGGCTAACAGCTTATAGACGGGATCGATAAATTCGGCTCCGTTTCGCCTTAGAAATTCAAAGCTTTTTTGAGTTGAGAAGTGGTTTATCATCTTATCGTTTGCCGCAGGAGCGATAAGAAGCGGAGCTGTAGAGGCGATTAAAGTCTGCATAAATACATTATCGCAAATCCCGTTTGCAAGCTTGTTTATCGTATTTACCGAAGCTGGAGCGATCAAGATAAGATCCATTTTTGCATAAGCTATATGGTTAAGTCCTGCTTGCCAGTTCTCGCTTTGGCTTGTTAAAATCGGATGATCGCTAAGCGCTTCAAACCCAAGCGAGGAGCAAAATTTAAGCGCACCGTCGCTTAGCATGACATAAACATCGGCACCTTCTTTTTTAAGCATGGATAAAATTTCATACGCTTTATAAAATGCGATACTGCCGCAAACCGCAAGCAGGATTTTTTTATCTTTAAGCATCTTTTTCACCGAAAAATTTATAGAAAAATCCGCTTTTATTAGTCTGCTTAGCGCGACTTATCGCAAGCGAGCCGCTTGGCACGTCTGAAGTGACGGTGCTTCCTGCTGCGATTAAGACGTCATCGCCTATGGTTACGGGCGCTATGAGCTGGGTGTCTGAGCCTATAAAAACATTTTTGCCGATTATGGTTTTGTGCTTTGCTTTTCCGTCATAGTTGCATGTGATAGTGCCTGCGCCTACGTTTGTGCCTTCATCTATCTGCGCGTCGCCAAGATAGCTTAAGTGGCCCGCTTTGACGCCGTTTAAATTTGAAGCCTTTACTTCCACGAAATTTCCTATGTGGGAGTTTTTGATAACGCTTTTTGGACGAATTCTAGCTAACGGGCCTACGCTTGAATTTTCCAAAATGCTGCTTTCAAGGACGCTGCCGCTTTTTATGACCGAGTTTTTTATCTCGCAGCTTCCAATAACGCTTACGTTTTCTTCTATCATGCATTCGCCTTCAAATTTAGCTCTGGCGTCGATATAGATAGTGTCGCTAAGTCGCATCAAAACACCTGCCTTCATCCATTTTTCTTTTATCTCGTTTTGCATGATTTTTTCTGCGATGTTTAGCTGAAATTTGTCGTTTATACCCATGAAATTTTGCTCATCTACCGTCACGGCCGAGCATTTGAAATTTAACTCGTTTGCGATTTTAACGGCGTCTGTTAAGTAGTATTCGTTTTGTGCGTTTTGGTTTTTTATAAGTGGTAAAATTTGCTTTAAAATTTCGGTTTTAAAGGTGTAACAACCCGCATTTACGCTTTTTATCATCCTTTGCGTTTCGCTTGCGTCTTTTTGCTCTACGATGGCTTCAATCATGCAGTTGTTTATGATGACGCGACCGTATCCTTGCGGATCTTTTGCTTCAAACACGCTTACTGCTATATCCGCACTTGCAGCACTTAATCTTATAAGATCGTTTGTCTTGATAAGCGGCATATCTCCGCATAGCACTATCGTTTTATCGCTGGTTAAGGCTACATTTTTAAGCGCTCCTGCGGTGCCCGGGAAAAGCTCTAAATTTTGCTCGTAAATTTTGGTTTGAGGAAAGATCTCTTTTATCTTAGCCTCCACAAGCTCTTTTTGATAGCTTAAAACCACGCTTACATCCTCGCTTATCTCGTAAGCTTTTTTTAAGATGTGTATTATCATCGGCTCTCCGCAAAGTTCAAAAAGCACCTTTGGCTTTGTTGATTTCATCCTTGTTCCAAGTCCTGCGGCAAGTATGACTACACCGATGTTACTCATCTTTTTTCCTTGAATTAAAATTTGCTAAATTTTATCTTACCCTTGCTAAATAGTTGATTAACTAAACTTCGCTTTGGATCTTTGGCAATATTTTTTGTTTTAAAAAACGGCTTTAAAATAGAGCGAAATTTAGGAAAAATTATAAATGTTAATCAAAATTTAACTGCTTTTCAAGTAAAAATAATTACAATAGTAAAAAATTTTAAATTTTGAATATAAAGAGAGTTTAAGATGGATTTAGGAACCGTTGTTGGTTGGATTTTGATTATGGTTTTGCTCTTTGGTGCGATGGCTATAGGCGTAGGTATCGGGCCGTATATCGATATTCCTTCCGTGATGATAGTCTTTGGCGGAACTATCGGATGTTTGATGGTCGGCTTTAAAATGGAGCAGATGAAAAAACTCTTCACATTTTACGGAATCGCCGTAAAGCCTAAGATGTTTAACCTTCAAGAGATCGTTAAAAAGATGGTTGAATACTCTACAAAGGCTCGCCGCGACGGAATTTTAGCTCTTGAAAACGATGCAAATAACGAAACCGATGAATTTTTAAAGAAGGGTTTATCTATGGCGGTTGACGGTAACGAGCCTGACGATATAAGAGCTTTGCTTGAAATAGATATGGAGCAAACCAGCTCAAGACATACCGATAATATTAAAATTTTCGATCAGATCGCGGGTTTTGCAGGCTCGATGGGTATGATAGGAACGCTTATAGGACTTGTCGCCATGCTTTTAAATATGTCCGATCCTTCTGCTATCGGTCCATCTATGGCGGTTGCTTTGATCACAACTCTTTACGGAGCCATGATAGGAAATATACTAGGAGCTCCCGTAGCAAATATCCTTAATATCCGCGACAAAGACGAAAGCCTTGCAAAAACCATCATAATCGAAGGCATTATGGCGATTCAAGCGGGGGATAATCCTAGAACTCTTGAGATGAAGCTGCTTTCATTCTTGCCGCCAAAAGAGCGGATAAGTCAGTTTAACTAAGGCTAAAAATGGCTAAGAAGCTAATAGATCCCGCCGATTGTCCTAAGTGTTTGCCAAGCTGGCTTGCGGCATTTGGAGATCTTATGTCGCTCTTGCTTTGCTTTTTCGTGCTTTTGCTTTCCATGAGCACTTTAGACGCTAAAAAGCTTGAAGCCGCAGTGGGTTCTCTTGCAGGCGCTTTAAGCGTGCTTGAAGGCGGCGCAAAGCCCGATGTAAGCCCCGAACAAAATCAAGACTCTCACGCCACAAGAAATAAAGAGCGAACCGACGTTCAGCTAAATTTCGACCAAACCGTAAAATCCATAAACGAGCTTTTGCACGCCAGCGGCTCTCCCGAAGTTGTGCTTGAAGAGAGCGAAAGCGGCTTTATCATAAGGCTTCCGGCAAGCCTGCTTTTTAACAAAGGAAGTGCAGTTTTAAGCAATGACGATGCGGTTTTGTTTTTAAAGCGGATCGCTATGGTTATAGATAAGCTTCCGGGCGATATCGTAGCAAACGTAGTAGGGCACACCGATAGTGAAATTCCCGATAACTCAAGCATATATAAAAACAACTGGGAGCTATCTTCGGCTAGGGCTATAAGCGTCGTAGACGAACTTATAAAAGACGGGGTAAATCCTAAAAAGCTAATGGCTTCGGCAAAGGCTGAATTTGAACCCTTTGCTTCAAATTCCACCGAGCAGGGCAGGGAGAAAAATCGGCGCGTAGAGATTCACTTCATCTCTCAAGATAGAGGCGATAGAGCTAAAACACAAAAGAGTATACTTGATGTGCAAGGAAGTAAGTGAGGAAAATTTTAATTTTACTCGTTGTCGCTTTGTCGCTTTTTGGCGCGGATAACGTAACGATACCTACCGTAAATTTAACCCTTACCGCGCCCGATACTCCAAGTCAGCTTGTAACTTCGCTAAATGTATTAATCGTATTAACCATACTAACTCTTGCTCCTTCGCTTATCTTTATGATGACGAGCTTTTTGCGGCTTATCATCGTATTTTCGTTTTTGCGTCAAGCTATGGGAACTCAGCAGATGCCGCCATCTACCGTGCTTATATCCCTCGCCATGGTGCTTACATTTTTTATCATGGAGCCTGTAGTAAAACAGTCTTACGATGCGGGCGTAAAGCCTTATCTGGACGAAAAGATCAGCTATCAAGTGGCTTTTGAAGAGGGGGTTAAGCCTTTTAAAGAGTTTATGATAAAAAATACTCGCGAAAAAGATTTGGCTCTATTTTTTCGTATAAGAAATTTGCCAAACCCTCAAAACATCGAAGATATCCCGCTTACTATAGCTATGAGTGCGTTTATGATAAGCGAGATGAAAACGGCCTTTGAGATAGCCTTTTTGCTCTATCTGCCGTTTTTAGTTATAGACATGGTCGTAAGCTCCGTGCTTATGAGTATGGGTATGATGATGCTTCCGCCTACGATGATCTCTTTACCTTTTAAGCTACTTATCTTTGTTCTTGTGGACGGTTGGAATTTGCTCGTGATGAATTTGGTGCGAAGTTTTCATTAGGTTTGAAGTGCTAGAATTCAAAGAGAGGATAGTAAGGTGGTGTTTGATTATAAAAAAGAGTTTAAAAAATTTTATCTTAACAAGTCAAAAATCTCTTTAAAAATTTTTAAAGGCAAGGTCTGATGAATAAAATTTATCTAGCCTTTCTTCTTACTCTAAGTTTAAATGCAAGCAATCTAAGTGAGATTATAAATTTAGCCCAAAGCTCAAATTTAGCTCAAATTTCAAGCCTTAATCCTCAAGCCGCGCAGTTAAAATACGAAAGCGTGCGAAATGCCTATCTGCCAAATTTGACCTTACAGGGAGGATATGCCTATCAACTAAAAGATCCAAGCGTGCTTACTCCAAAAAGCGGGTTAAAAATCCTAGCGAGCATCGAGCTTTTGCTCTATGACGGAGGCAGGAGAGAGGCTAGTTTGGCGGCTCTTAAACATATGCAAAGTAGTGAAATTTTAAAAAACGAAGATTTTAAAAATTCTCTTGCGCTAAACGCTTGCAAGCTTTATTTTAACGCGATCGCCCTTGATGAGATAATAAAAGCCAAAGAGGCTCAGATGGATTATCTTCAAAACGCTCTTGTTAGGCTTGATAAATTTTTTACTGCAGGTCTTGCTTCGATCGATGAGCTTGAAGCGATAAGGGCTAAATTTGAAGCTGCAAAGGTTGAAAGGCTTGAATTTATCCAAAAACGAAACGAGATAATAGGCAATATAAATTTGCTTACAAACCGAAATTTAACCCCTAAAACGGGTTCGAAGATAGAGGAGCTAGAGCTAAATCAAAACTCAAACAAAGCAAGTTTAAAAGCTCTTGAAGAGGAGATTGAGGCAAGCAAGCAGGATGTAAAGAGCGAAAGCTCAAACACTCTTCCGAAAATTTTTATCAAAAATACCCACTCGTTTTACAAAAACGACTTTGACAACGACTTTTCAAACCTTGATCCGAGATTTAAATTTGTAACCCCGTATCTTGATACTATCTTTAAAAAAAGACATAGCACAAACGAGGTTATGCTCGGTTTTTCATGGAAAATTTTTGATTTTGGCGCAACATCCAAGCAAAAACAGATCAAAGAGATAAACTCTAGGCAGGCCGCTTTAAATTTGGATCAAAAACGCCTTGAAAACAGCATAAATTTGAAAAATTTAAGAAGCGAACTGGCTATATTGAAAGAGAAGATCAAAGCAAGACAAGCGGCTTTAAATGCGGCAAACAGCTCATATGATGCGGTTTGGAAAAAATACGATGCCGGACTTGCGGGATATGTAGAGTTTTTACAAGCCCTGACCGCCAAATTTGAGGCAAAGAGCGGGCTTGAGTTAAGCAAGGATGAATTTGAGATAAAAAAGGCCGAGTTTTTATACGAAAACGGCGAGGAAATTTTAAAAAGAGTTATAGATGAGTAGAATTTTAGCGGTTTTGATGGTTTTTTGTATGAGCTTATCTGCGGTAGAGCAAATTTATGCCAATTTTGACGTAGCGGCGAAAAATAGCTCCGAGCTTTCCATAAAGGGCTTTGGTATAGTTAAACGCATAAATGTTGATGTCTCAAGCAGGGTTAAAAAAGGCGATGTGCTAATCGAGCTTGAAAACGAGAGCGAAAAGATAGCCCTTGAAGCGGCTAAAAATGATTTGGAGCTTGCAAATTTAGCCAAAGAACATGCTAAAGAAGTTTTGCAGAGGTTTAAAAAGGTAAAAGGCGTAACCTCCGCTCAAAACTACCAAGATGTCGAATTTGAGTTTAAAAGAGCGAATTTAGCCGCTCAAAAGGCGCAAATAGCCGTAAAAAACGCAAACGAAATGCTTGAAAATAAGCTTTTAAAAGCTCCTTATGACGGCGTGATATCTCAAAAGAAAGTTGAAGTCGGCGAAGGAGTAAGCGGAGTTGCTCAAAAGCTGCTTAGCATATTTTCTTATCCGGAGGTAAAGCTGGTGCTTAGCTTTGATGAGAAATTTAAAGATATGGTTAAAATCGGAAGCGAATTTAGATATAAAATAGATGGCGACAGTGAAGAGAGAGTTGGGAAAATCGAGCTTATCTATCCGACCGTAGATCTTAAAACTCGTAAAATTTATGCCGAGGTTTATACTAAGGATATTACTGTCGGGCTCTTTGGCGAGGGCTATATAACGGTGAAATAGATGTATAAATTTGCCATAAACCGCCCTATAACTACTCTGATGATATTTATGTCGCTTGTCGTTTTTGGCGTTATGTCGCTATACAAGATGCCCGTAAATCTCTTTCCCGAGGTTGAAATTCCGCTTATAAAGATCACTACATACACAAGCGGCGATATGAATCTGGTCGAATCAAAAGTAACTAAGAAGATCGAAGACGAGGTATCATCCATCGACGGGATAGATAAGATCCAGTCATACAGTTACAATAACTTAAGCGTGGTTTTAGTTCAGTTTGATCTAAAAAAGGATATAAATGTCGCGGCTGATGATGTGCGCGATAAAGTAAGCAAAGTAGGGCTTGATACCACTCCCGAGATAGAAAAGATCAAGGGTGCGAATAATAAAATTTTAAATTTATTTATAAGCTCTAAAAACGACGATGAAGTCGCGCTTATGAAACTGATTGACGAGAAGGTAAAGCCCTTTTTGCAGCGAATAGACGGCATAGGTAAGGTTGATGACGTGGGCTTTTTAGAGCCTCAGGTAAAAATTTATCTTGATCCTTTTAAGCTTGATAGACTCTCGCTAAATGCTAGCGATATTGCAAATTTGATAAAGGTGCAAAATTTAAAAACCCCTCTTGGTAAGCTTGAAAACAGCAGCTCGGAGCTATTTTTAAAAAGTAGCTTTGATGCAAAGAGTATAGATGAGATTAAGGATATAAGGCTTGCAAGCGGAATTTTTTTAAAAGATGTCGCAAGAGTCGAGCTTGGTCATGCCGATAGGGATAATACGGCGCTAATGAACGGCAAAAAGGGCGTTATGCTCGAGCTTTTAAAGATAAGCGGAGTAAACGCTCTAGTTACCATAGAGGCGGTTAAAAGCAGGCTTGATGAGCTAAATAGACTGATCGGAAACGAGTATGAGCTAAAGATCGCCTTTGATAAGAGCGAAAATATCACAAAGCATATTAGACAAGTCGGCTTTGATATGATCTTAGGCGTGATACTAACCATATTTATCGTCTTTTTCTTCCTTAGAAATTTTAGCTCCACCGTCATCTCTGCTCTTTCGATACCTACAAGCATCATCGGAACCTTTTTTATAATAGACCTTTTAGGATACGATCTAAACCGTCTAACGCTGATAGCCCTTACTCTTGGCATAGGAATTTTTATAGATGATGCGATAGTTGTCATAGAAAATATCTCCAAAAAGATGCAAGAGGGCGAGAGTAATCCGCTAAAAGCAAGCTTTGCGGGAGTGGGCGAGATAACCTTTAGCGTGCTTTCTATAAGCGCCGTTTTGCTCTGCGTATTTGTGCCGATTGCCTTTATGGAGGGCATAGTAGGAAGGTATTTTAACTCCTTTGCCATGAGCGTTGCAGGCGGTATAGTGGTGTCGTTTTTCGTATGTATTATGCTTATACCAAGTCTTGGAGCGAGGTTTTTAAACGGCGAAGAGAGTTGGTTTTATCATAAGACGGAGGGATTTTTCGTTTGGCTTGAAGAGAGCTACGGCAAACTTTTAAAGCTGGTTTTGAAGTTTAAAACTCTCTTTGTTATCTTAAGCCTAGTCGTGCTTGCTCTTTGTATGAGTCTTGCGTCCAGAGTCGGAATGGACTTTATGCCTATAGAAGATAACGGCGAGTTTGAAATTTTTATAAAGGCTCAGCCCGGAATTTCGCTTGACGCGATGAGTAAGAGAGCTAAAGATGTGCTTGAGCTGATAGATGGCGATGAGAGGATTGAATTTGCCTATATGCTTGTTGGATATACAGATGCAAAAGAGGCTTTTAAGGCTAAAATTTACGCAAAGCTAAAGGACTTTAAACACCGAAACGATAGACAGACCAAGATCATGGACGAGTATAGAAGCAAGCTTAAATTTGATGATCTAAATATCAAAGTTTCAGCCCTTCCTATGGTGGATGCAGGCGGTGCAAACGAGCCTGTACAGCTTGTTATAACGGGTAGCAGCCTTGAAAAGCTAGATGAAATTTTACCTCAAGCAAAAAAGATACTTGAGAGCGTGAACGGAGTTGTTGATATAACCAGCGATAATGAAGATAGGATAAATCAGCTTGAAATTTCTATCAACAAAGAAAAAGCAAAGCGTCTAAATATCAGCGAATACGACATAGCGAAGGTCGTTTACGGCTCTTTTGGCCAAAATTTCGTGGGCTCGTTTGATGACGGAAGCGATCAATACGATATCGTGCTTAGATTTGACGATGAAAACAGAAAGGATATAGCCTCGCTTGAAAAGCTAAATGTCAAAAACGCGCTTGGACAAAGCGTTACTTTAGGCTCCGTTGCAAATTTCAAACTCGTTAAAACATTCGCTTCGATAACCAGATACAACAAGGAAAGAAAAATTTTAGTCGTTGCAAACGTCGATAACATCCCGCTTGACGAGGTCCAAAGAAGCGTTGACGAGCATGTGCCTTCTATATTGCCTGAAGGGTATTCATACACTATGACGGGGTTTGTGGAGTTGATGAACGATACGAACGAAGCCTTCGTCTTTACGATCATACTTAGCGTAATCCTTATATATATGATACTTGCCGCGCTTTACGAGAGCCTTATCATGCCTTTTATCATTATGATATCCATGCCGCTTGCCTTTGGCGGAGTTGTCGTGGGGCTTTATCTAAGCGGGAATTCGTTTAGTCTGTTTGTGATGGTCGGAGCCATTTTGCTATTTGGAATGGTAGGTAAAAACGCTATTTTGGTTGTGGATTTTGCAAACAGATACGCAAACGAGGGCATGAATGTAAACGAAGCCATCATAAAGGCGGGCTCAAAGAGGCTAAGGGCGATACTGATGACAACCTTTGCCATGATATTTGCCATGCTTCCGCTTGCTATCTCTCGCGGAGCGGGATATGAGGCCAACTCACCTATGGCGATCTCGATCATCTCGGGGCTTATCAGCTCGACTGTTCTTACTCTTTTTATAGTGCCGGCTCTCTTTGGTATCACCTATAAGGTGGATAAATTTATCTCTAAGATTTACAAAAGAGAGGAAATTTAAGAGTGAAAATTGATTTTAAGTCAAATTTTTTAGCTGTTTTTGCGGTCTTTTTTCTTGGAGGCTGCGCTATAGAAAATATAAAAAATTTAGAGCCAAAAACCATGAAAGGCGAAGCGAAATATACTCATATATGCGATAATAAAAGCGCAAACGAGTCTAACGACATAGGCGTAAAATTTGAGCTTGAATATGATTTTGAAAGCGCTAAGATCTGCTATAAAATAGCTTGCGAACATGATCTTGGGGTGGCCTGCTCAAATTTAGGCTCGCTTTATCAAAAAAACGGCGATAAACAAAATGAAGCCGATATACTTGGACTTTTCATCAAAGCTTGCAAGCTAAACAGCAGATACGGCTGCTATAACGGGGCAAATTCATATAGGCTCGCAGTGGGCGTAGAACATGACTTCGTAAAGGCGATTAAGTTATACGAAAAAGCTTGCATAGAGCTAAATCACGCAAAAAGCTGCACGAATTTAGGCGGTATGCATCAGTTTTCTCTCGGAGTTGAGGTTGGAGGAAGAGATGTGGCAAGGAAGTATTATAAAATGGGTTGCGAGCTTGGCGATGAGGTAGGGTGTAAAAATCTATCTTTAATCGGCGAGCGCGAGATCAAGACCAAGTAACTTTAAAAGTCGTATCTTTGCCGATTTCGCTTTGGCAAACTATATTTAAATCATTGTTTTCGCAAACTCTTTTAACTAAATTTAAGCCTATGCCAAATCCGCCTTGATCGTTGTTAAAGCGTGTGTAGCGATCGTAAATTTTCTTTTGCTGCTCCTTACTGATACCTTCGCCACTATTTGTTATGGCTAGTTCGTTAGCGCTTAAATTTATACTTACAAATCCGCCTACGTTTGAGTATTTTATAGCGTTGCTGATGAGGTTATCAATCATTCTTCTTACTTCATAGAGGTTTGCATTTATGCTTGCCTCGCTTAAATTTATCTCGGGTCTTATCATCCTCTTGGCAAAAAAGGGCGCAAAGTATTCAAGCCTCTCGTCTAAAAGATTTGTTAAATTTATCTCCTCTTTTTTTGCGGCATCGGGCTTTGTAAAAGATAGATAAGTTAGATCTTCGTATATGTTATTTAGGCTTCTTGCGGCTAATTCGATGTTGTTAAGTCGCTTTAAATTTTTGCCGCTAAGCGAGCCTTTGTCGGTTGTTTCGATACTCATCATTATTATACTAAGAGGAGTGTTTATCTCGTGAGTCGAGTCTTTTATGAAGCGATTTAGCGCGTTTATCTTATCGTGAAGCGGCTTTAAAGAAAGCTTTGCTAAGTAGTAGGCTATAACCATGATGATGCTAAGTATGATAAGTAAATTTGCAGAAATTTTAAGTTTTAGTATATTTAAATCGCCTCTTATATCCCTGCCGACAAGCAGTATATTTGCGGTAGAGAGTTCTCCTGTAGCGTTACTTTCCATGCTTTGAAGCGCTTCATATATGACTACTTTGCCGTCTTGCAAAAAAGCTACATTTTTTTTAGCCGATTGGGGACATTCGGTGTCTTGATAGATTATCTTGCCGTCTTTTGAGACTATGCAAGCGCTTACGTGCTTTTCATTTATAAGTGCTGCCGCAGAGTCGATGCCGTTCATGCTTGCCTTCATATAAATTCCCATTTTTATCTCTTTTAAGCTTTTAACCTCGTTTGAGATCAAAGCCTCTTTTTGCATTTTGTAGTCGTTTATGAAAAAATAGCTTAGAAACAAAGCGCTGGTAACAAGATAAAGGGATAAAATTTTAGATATTATTTTTGTTTTTTCAGACATATATATAGCCGTCACCTCGTTTATTTATGATGCTATCCTTGCCTAAAATTTGGCGCAGAGTTCTTATATATACGCGCAAACTTTGTTCGCTCGGTTCTTCATCATATCCCCAAATTTTATCATATATCACCTCTTTTGTAAGAAGTTTGTTTCTGTTTTGTAAAAATAGAGCAAGAAGCTCGCTTTCTTTGTTTGAGATGTTTATGTTTTCACCGTCTTTTTGGATAGTTTTACTATCGATGTGAAATTTAAACCCGTCTCCTATATCGATAAAATCATCATTCGTATGCGAAAAATTTCGTCTAAGTAAATTTTTGATGCGTAAAAGCAGCTCTTTGAGTTCATAAGGCTTTTTCAGGTAGTCGTCACAACCGCTTTTATAGCCTACCTCGAGATCTTCTATAGTATTTAACGAAGTCGTAAATATCGCGGGAGTAGTTACATCAGCCCTCCTTAAAGATGACAGAAGGGAAAATCCGTCACCTTTAGGAATCTTAACATCAAGGATCAAGATGTCGAATTTTTGCTCATAGGCTAGATCAAGAGCGCTTTTTGCATCCACGCAAGCGGTTATCTTATAATCTCTTTCGCTGAGATATTCCGTTATCATTTCGCTTAAAATTTCATCGTCTTCTACGAGCAAAATTCTTGTCATTACATAATACCTTCAGGTTTTTTCATATCGTGTTTCATCTCTTTTTTCATGTCGTCTTTTTTCATCATCATATCATCTTTTTTATCTTTCATCTCCTTTTTATGCATCTTCATATCATCTTTCATCTCTTGCGCCATCGGCATGGACATATCCTTTGACATCATCTCGTCCTTTTTCATATCTGCCGCCATAGCGCCGCCAACCATAAACATAGCGCCAAGC
>JAUNLC010000062.1:0-3387 GCA_030532465.1 Campylobacter sp.
TTTGTATTGAAAACTATAATTTTCAAATTATTTTTAATACCTCTTTTTTAACTCGAGATAATCCTTTTTAGTATCGATGTATAGCCTATTTTATCAGTTTTACTTTTTGATTGATTTAAATTTATCCATGAAATTTAGTGAACTATTTTTAGTGTTATTTTGACTATTTTTGTATGTATGAATTTTGACGTTTTGATTTGGAGTTGCTTTGAGGTTTTGTTAAAAATATTCAGTGTTTTGAAAAATAAAAATTAATCTTTCTTATGTTTCTTTGGATAGTCAAAAAACAGTGCCCTACCGCTATGCTCGGTAATTTCAGAAAATTTACATTCAAACTCTATGCAAAATATCCCGCAAGTTGGTATATTGCCTATAACGGCATCGCTTAAAAGCTCGCAAATTTCGGTAAGTGCGTCGTTGTGAGAGATTATAAAAACGCTTTTAAATTTCTCATCAACTCCTCTAACAAAGTTTAAAAGTTCGTACGTATCGGCACCGTATAAATAATCTACAAAGGTTATCTTATCTTTAAATTTTATCGCATCAACCATCTTCGAAGCCGTTTTTGCACATCTTTTAGCAGGGCTTGAAAAGACGGTATCCGCTCTAACCTTATGCTTTTTTAGCCTATCGCACATAAGCGCCAGATCCTTTTTGCCACGCTCGTTTAAATCCCGCTCAAAGTCGTTTGCACACTCCTTTTGAGTAGCCTTTGCATGTCTTATGAAGTAAATCTTTTTCATCTTTCCGCCCTATTTTCAGCTATCTTTTTAATCTCATCAAGCTCTAATCTACTAAAGCCCGATTTTAGCCTTGCCTTTTCGTTTAGCTCCCTGATTTGAGTAAAAGAGTTTGGATATATCTTGCGAACTATCGATATATAATCGCTTGGATTCGTGCCTGTTTGTTCGCATTCAAACTTAAACCACCTATCGCCCTTGCTTACGTGAGAAATTTCCTCATCCAAAATTACCTTTAAAATTTTGTGCAAAGGCTCTTTCGTATCGTCTTTTTCAAGCTTTTTAAGCATAAAAGCGTTTGCGTCAAGCCCGTTTGCCTCCATATACCTTGGAAGCACCGCCATACGCTCAAGAAGCGAGGTTTCAGTCATCTTTAGCGCTACGAAAAGTCCGTTGTGAACTTGCATATCTCCGTATCTTACGCCAAAATTTTGCATATATCTTTCGATCATTTCAAAGTGTCTTATCTCGTCATCAGCCACCTCAAGCCAGTCGTCATAATACTCCTTTGGTAGCCCGCGAAACCTATATGCACTATCAAGCGCTATGTCTATCGCGCTATATTCGATATGGGCTATGGAGTGTAAAAACGCCACTTCTTTATTTTGTTTAATAGCTTTTTTATCAAGATTTTTCATCTCTACGACTTGGCAAAATTTGGCATAACTTGGCTCGTTAAGCTCTAAAATTTTACCGTCATCTACTATCTCGTAAAGTCCTGCTTTGTAATCATTATAAAATCTTTTAAATTCGGCAATCTTTCTATCCTTGTCGCCACAGATTAAAATTTCACCAAGCTCTTTAAAAAATCTCATAAAATTCTCGCTTTCATTATTAGATATCCGACCCCAAAGCCGATTATATGAGCATACCAAGCGACATTTACGCCCATCATCATAGGCACGAAGCTCATAAGCAATATGGCGATTAAAAGTCCCTTTGCGCTGCTTTTATCGATAAACGCCATTATGCCAAGCAGCACGCTTATAGCGCCGCTTGCGCCTACTAAATTTATAAAAGTGCCGTTAAATTCATAGGCGAAGTAGATATAAACAAAGCTTAATAGCGATGTCGCAACTCCTCCAAGCAGATAGACCAAGCTAAATTTTAAAGTCCCAAGTTCTCTCTCTAAAATCGATCCAAACTGAAAAAGCACGGCCATATTCATAAGCAGGTGAGTCAAATTTCCATGCATAAACATCGATGTTAAGGGCTGCCAGATAAAAAGAGCGTCTATGAAATATAAATTTAACCCCAATAAAAGATTATGCCCAAAACCGGTGTAATTAACCAGAAAATAAACCAGACAATTTAGCGCTATAATAGGCGGGGTTATGTTCAAAAAGGCTCCTTAAAAAGCGCTATGATATAAAATTTATCCCTAAAATCAGCTAAAATTTGACGCTTCCAAAACCTGCAAATCTATTTGAAGCAAGGCATGAGCTGTTTTTGTTTTTACAGTTTATGATATAAGAATTTATCTCTTTTTTGCCACTTTTATGCCTATTTTTATAGTCGAAATTTATAAAACCGTGCTTGTTTTTGCTTCCGTTGTGATGCACAAACCTGATAGTGCCGTCATTATAAATTTTATCCACTATCCCGATATGCGTTATGACCTTAATCTTTTTGTAGTTTTTGGTTTTGTTTGTAGTATTGTTAAAAAAGACCAGATCGCCTACTTTAGGCTCTTTGTCTATGATTAAATTTTTGCTTTTATAGAGGTTAAAAATGGCTTCGGATTTAAATCCGTATTTTGAGTAAAATTTATCTAAATTTCTCTCTTTGAAGTATAAATTTTGGCTTTTTTTGTTTATCAGCGAAACAAAACCCGAGCAATCCCTTCCGTCTTTTTTGTTTAGGTATTTATTAACCAGATTTGAAAGATCGGTTGCTTTTTTAAGCTCATTTAAGCTCTTGATTTGAGATGTGGAATTTTTTGCACCCCCGTGAGTTAAAGCTATATATTCGACCGGCTCGATCCTAGGTAGATCTTGTTTTGGCGGTGTTAAAAAAGAGCAGCCTGTTAAAAAAATTGCGTTTAATGCGCAAAAAGCTATTAGTTTTTTTATTTTCAATCTTTTTTCCTAAATTTATCTATAAAATGCAATTATATACGTAAATAGTTAAATATCGGCTATTTTACTATTTTTATAAGCTAAATTTCAATACAATAGTTCTTTTACAAAGGAGCGACTATGCACTATTTACACATCAGCGGCAATGCAAAATTAAGCGGAAGCGTTGAGATAAGCGGAGCTAAAAACGCCGCCCTGCCCTTAATTGCGGCAACTCTTATAATGAAAGACGAAGTTACTCTTACAAATATTCCAAATGTTGCAGATATAAAAACTCTTGTGCAGCTTCTTAGAAATTTAGGCGCAAAATGCGAGTTTATAGACAAAAATTCTCTTAAAATCAATACAAACGATATAAATTCAACCAAGGCAAACTACGATATCGTCCGCAAGATGCGCGCTTCCATCCTTACGCTTGGACCCCTGCTCGCTCGTTTTGGAAGCTGTGAGGTAAGTCTTCCTGGAGGTTGCGCGATAGGTCAAAGGCCGATTGATCTACACTTAAGCGCACTTGAAAAGATGGGCGCAAAGATAGATATCAAGCAAGGATATGTCGTAGCAAGCGCACC
>JAUNLC010000062.1:3487-5235 GCA_030532465.1 Campylobacter sp.
AAATTTACCCAGATGGGCTTTGGCATAGAGGTTAAAGACGACTCCATAACCATCCTGCCTGCAGACAAGATAAAGCCCGTAGAGATAGTAACGACCGAGTATCCGGGCTTTCCAACCGATATGCAAGCTCAGTTTATGGCGTTAGCCTTGATGGCGGACGGAGTTAGCACTATAGACGAAAGGCTATTTGAAAATAGATTTATGCACGTTAGCGAGCTAACCAGAATGGGAGCCGATATAAGATTAAACGGTCATATAGCAAGCATTCACGGCGGAAATCCGATAAACGCAGCCGATGTTATGGCGACTGATCTAAGAGCCAGTTCCGCTCTCGTTTTAGCGGCACTTGCGGCACAAGGAGTAAGCAGAGTTCATAGAATTTATCACCTTGATAGGGGCTATGAAAATTTAGAGCTTAAACTTGCAAAGCTTGGAGCTAAAATTCAAAGGTTGGAGGAGTAGATGTTGGTAAACGAAGCCGTGAAATCGATCTTAAAAGATCTAAATTTGAAAAAAAGATCGGAATTTGTAAGTATAAACGATGCGGTAGGTAAAATTTTAGCGGACGACATTATCGCGATAAAAGATCTTCCGGCATTTGATAACTCGGCGCTTGACGGTTATGCCTTTAAATTTGAAGACAAAGATACCCCTCTTAAGGTTATTGATGCGATTTTTGCGGGAGATAGCAAAGAGACACGGATAAAAAACGGCGAATGCATAAAGATAATGACCGGCGCGAAGATGCCAAAGGGTGCCGATACCGTAGCTAGACTTGAAGATGTCGACATACAAAACGAAAAAGTTATCATAAGCTCTAAAACTCGCGCTTATGACGCATTTAGACACAGAGGCGAAGAGGTAAAGTCGGGTGAAATTTTAATAAATTCAAGCACCAAGCTAACGCCCGCTCATATCATGATGTTAGCGGCGCAAGGGATATCTTTCGTAAGGGTGTTTAGCGCGCCAAAGGTTGGAATTTTTTCAAGCGGAGACGAGATAGTCGAGCCTTGGCAAAATGCAAACAAAGACCAAATTTACAACGCAAATGCTGCCGCAGTAGCGGCTATTTTGTCAAATTTCGGTTATAAAAGCAGCTATTTAGGCATCATTAAAGATGATTTTGATGAAACCGTAAATTCGCTAAAAGATGCGGATTACGACGTGCTTATAACCTCGGGAGGCGCTAGCAAGGGTGAAGCTGATTATATGAAAACCGCCCTGCTCTCTCTTGGTTTTAAAGAGCTTTTTGACCATATAAACGTTAGACCGGGTCGCCCTTGCAAGGCTTATATAAACGATAAAAAGATAGTGATTATACTGCCGGGAAATCCTATGGCGGCATTTTTGCTTGCGTTTTTAGTAGTCGTTCCTCTGCTTGAAGGCAAGAATTTACCGTTGCTTCGTGCAAAGATAATGCAGGATCTAAAGATAAAATCGGGTCGTCAAAACATAGTTCTTGGCGAGCTTAAAGATGACGAATTTCACGTTACGGACGATAATAAATTCGGTTCAGGTATGATTATGCCGCTTGTAAAAAGCAATGCCATTTACCTTTCAAGCTTCGATCAAGGCGAAATAAAGAGAGGTGAAGAGGTTTTTGTTTATAAAATTTCTTGACAAATGGATATGAATTTGCTAAAATTGCGACTTCTTATCCGCGGGAATAGCTCAGGGGTAGAGCACAACCTTGCCAAGGTTGGGGTCGCGAGTTCGAATCTCGTTTCCCGCTCCATTTTTTTCACTCT
>JAUNLC010000063.1 GCA_030532465.1 Campylobacter sp.
CACCTGTAAAAAATCATAATGCGGAAAACAAAAACGCAAATGCAGCGCAAAATTCTCAAACACCTGTAAAAAATCATAATGCGGAAAACAAAAACGCAAATGCAGCGCAAAATTCACAAAACAGCTCAAACGATGATGCTCAAAAGGCTAAAAAGAGTAAAAAACCAAAGAAAAATTTGCCTGCCAAACTAAACGGAAACGAGCAGTGGCAACAAGATATCGCAAACGCGATAGAGGCGAACAAAGCCACTCATGAGCTTCGTCTTGAACCGCTTAAATACCTAAATTCAAGCGAACACAAGATCCGCGTAACCCCGCTTGGCGGACTTGGCGAGATCGGCGGAAACATGACCGTATTTGAGACCGAAACAAGCGCGATAATCGTAGATATCGGCATGAGCTTTCCAAGCGAGAGCATGCACGGAGTTGATATCCTTATACCTGATTTTGACTACATTAGAAAGATAAAGGACAAGGTAAAAGGCGTCATCATAACTCACGCGCACGAGGATCATATCGGTGCGGTGCCGTATTTTTACAAAGAGTTTAAATTCCCGATATATGCTACACCGCTTCCGCTTGGAATGATAAATAACAAATTTGAAGAGCACGGACTAAAGCAGGAGCGCTCGCTGTTTCGCTCGGTTGAAAAGCGCAAGCCTTATCTGATCGGAGATTTTGAGGTAGAGTGGATACATATAACTCACTCTATCATCGACTCATCCGCACTTGCCATCACGACAAAAGCGGGCACGATCCTTCATACGGGGGATTTTAAGATAGATCACACTCCGATTGACGGCTATCCGACCGATTTGGGACGTATCGCATACTACGGAGAAAGAGGCGTGCTATGTCTAATGAGCGATAGCACAAATAGCTACAGAGAGGGTATCACAAAGAGCGAAAGCAGCGTAGGAAAGACCTTTGATGCGATATTTGCCAAATCCAAAGGGCGCGTGATAATGAGTACATTTAGCTCAAACATCCACCGCGTTTATCAAGCTATCCAGTGGGGGCTTAAATACAACCGCAAAGTCTGCGTCATCGGCCGAAGTATGGAGAGAAACCTCTACACCGCGATGGAGCTAGGCTACGTAAAGCTTGATAAGAAAATTTTCATAGACGCAAACGAGGTCGGAAAATACAAAGATAACGAGGTTCTAATCGTAACCACGGGCTCTCAAGGCGAGACGATGAGCGCGCTATATCGCATGGCTACAGACGAGCACAAATACATAAAGATAAAGCCGACCGATCAGATCATAATCAGCTCCAAGGCAATCCCCGGAAACGAAAGCAGCGTTTCTACGGTGCTAAATTTCCTTATAAAAAGCGGTGCAAGCGTAGCGTATCAGGATTTTAGCGAAATTCACGTAAGCGGACACGCCGCGCAAGAGGAGCAAAAGCTGATGATCCGCCTAACGAAGCCGAAATTTTTCCTTCCGGTTCACGGCGAATACAACCATATCGCAAAACATAAAGAGACAGCCGTAAGCTGCGGTGTGGATGAGCGAAACATATATCTGATGAGCGACGGCGATCAGGTTGAAATTTGCCAAAAATACATGAAGCGCGCAAAGACCGTTAAAACGGGCAAGGTATTTATAGATAACCAGATCAACAAGCAAATTTCAGACGATGTCGTTATCGACCGCCAAAATTTAGCCGAAGCGGGCGTAGTAATGATTATCGCTCAAATTTCACGCCACAGCCAAAAACTTATAAACAAACCGCGCGTTGTTAGCTACGGTCTCGTTGCCGATAAGCAAGATGCGGAGTTTAGCAAAGAGATGGAAGAGGTGCTCGTGCAGTTTTTAACCAACGTGAAAGAGGAGCTACTAAAAGACAGCCGTATGCTTGAAAGTCAGGTGCGCCAAGTGATAAGAAAGCACATATTTAGGAAGGTTAAAAAATACCCTACTATCGTTCCGATAATTTATTTGATGTAAGGTTTATAATGCAAGATATGATACAAATCGCAAGAGAGGTTTTAAAAGAGGAAGCTAGCGAGCTTGTTCGCCAAGCTGATAAGCTTGGAAGCGAGATAGATAAGGCGGTAAATTTGATCTACAATGCCAAAGGCAAGGTGATCGTAACCGGAGTTGGCAAAAGCGGGCATATAGGCGCTAAGATAGCTGCAACTCTAGCAAGCACGGGCACGCCAAGCTTTTTTATACACCCAACCGAGGCGATGCACGGCGACCTTGGCATGATAGATCAAAACGACGTTGTTTTAGCGATTAGCTTTAGCGGCGAAAGCGATGAACTGGTGCGAATTTTGCCTCATATCAAGCGATTTGGCATTAAGATAATCGGCATGGCAAAGAGCAAAAAAAGCAGTCTTGGTAAATTTAGCGACGCACTTTTAAATTTAGACATCATCAAAGAGGCTTGCCCGCTAAATATCGCTCCTACAACTTCAACGACGCTAACGCTGGCTCTTGGCGATGCGCTTGCGGTTTGTTTGATGAGAAAAAGAGAGTTTAAAAAAGAGGATTTTGCGAATTTCCACCCCGGCGGAAGCCTTGGCAAGAGGCTATTTGTCAAGGTCAAAGACGTGATGAAAACGCAAAATTTACCGATCATAAAAGATGACGTTAGCCTTAAAGCGGCGATTGACGCGATGACTCACGGCAAGCTTGGCAATGTCTTGTTAGTTGATAACGAGAGTAAGCTAAAGGCGGTTTTAAGCGACGGAGACTTGCGTAGAGCGCTTATGAGCGAGAGCTTTGACATCAACGAAAAAGCGATAACCTACGCAACTAAAACGCCAAAAACACTAACAAACAAAGAGATGTTAGCGATAGATTCTTTAAAACTTATTGAAGAGTACAAAATCCAAATTTTAGTAGTACTTGACGAGGGCGAAAGGCCGATCGGAGTGCTGCATATACACGATTTATCGAGTTTGGGGCTATGATGGAAAGTTCAAAAACAAGACTTAATAAATTTATCTCACATAACACGAGCTACTCACGCCGCGAGGCCGATGAGCTCATAAAAAACGGCAAAGTTAGCGTAAATAACCGCGTTGTTAGCGAGCTTGCAACAAGCGTTAGCGACGAAGATAAAGTTAAGATAAACGGCCGCCTCGTAAAGCTTAAAAAAGATTTTACGGTTATCGTCTATCACAAGCAAAAGGGCGAGCTGGTTAGCAAAAAAGATGATCGCGGACGAAAGACGATATATGATAGCTTGCCGCGAAATTTTGCCAAATTTGTAAGCGTTGGCAGGCTTGATTATGCTAGCGAAGGGCTTTTACTGCTAACCGATGCGCCTGCGATCGCAACCGCGCTTATGGATAGCGATTTAGAGAGGATGTATTATCTAAAAGTTAAGGGCGAAGTAGGGCAGGAAGTCATAACCGCGATGCAAGAAGGCTTTTTCGCCCAAGACGCGACCAAGGGCGCGCACGCTAAAACGCAGATAAAGTCGATGGAATTTAAGCCCTTTTTAGCATATAAAATTTTTGGCTCAAGCGGCGGATACACAAAGCTAAAAGTTATCATAAACGAAGGCAAAAACCGCGAGTTAAGAAGGTTTTTTGGCTACTTTGACCTTGAAGTCATGGATCTAAAGCGCGTTAGTTACGGACGGGTTGATCTTGGCATGCTAAAGCCCGGCAAATGGCGCTACTTTGAAAACAGCGAATACGAAGATCTAAGGGATTTTTTAAAAACCAACAAAATTCGATACTAAATTTAGCCGAGAAAAATCGGCTAAATTCTCAAATTTCACACTAAATAATTCTTTTTCGTTAAACTTCTGCAAATTAAAAAATAGGAGAAATATGAAAAATTTAATTCACAAATTTATAAATTCGCAATTTGATATTAAATTTGCAAGATTTGCGCTCATCTTGGTGCTATTTTTGTTTGGTAACTACAAATGGTTTGAGTTTGAAGTCGAACTTTTAAAGCCGATTATCTCGACGACTTGGCTAAATTTTCTCTACACTATTTTTGGCTTTCATGGAGCTAGCTATTTTTTAGGGGTTGTTGAAAGTATCGGATATATCGCACTTGCCGTTGGATACTGCAAGCCAAAAGCGGGAGTTTTAGGTGCACTTATCGTCATCATGACGGGTCTAACTACGCTTAGCCTCATGCCGCAACTTGGCAAGCCTGATGGCTTTATATTAAAAGACATCTTCATGGTCGCACTTGGTTTTATAGTGCTAAAATACGACCTAATCAGAATCCAAAAAATCGACAACCAAGCCCAATCCGCCTAAATTTCACTCTTACAAATCCGCACGGTAAAATCCAAATCCGCCCAAAAGCCGTGCGGGTTTTATAAACTAAATGGGCTTTAAATTTTAGCAAATTTCATCCTTGACAAACTATTTTTAAAGTTATATACTTGCTTATATGAATAATTATTCATATATAAAGGTAAAAAATGCAAGAAAATATACAAAATAGCGATTTAGAGGTAGTTTGCGAAAGCACGATCATACATCAAGATGTTATAGAAAAAGTAAAAAGCGAGCTAAAAAGCGAAGAAATTTTATATGATCTTGGCGATTTTTTTAAAATTTTAGGCGATACGACGAGGATAAAAATCCTAAGCGCACTATCAAAATCACAAATGTGCGTCTGCGATATAGCAGCGCTTTTTGGCATGAGCCACTCGGCCATCTCGCATCAGCTTAGAGTGCTTAAGCAAGGAAGGCTGGTTAAGCACAAAAAGCAGGGCAAGGTGGTTTATTATTCGCTTGACGACGAGCACGTAAAAAGCATCATCGAACAAGGGCTTACGCATATAATGGAGAGATGAAATGAGTAGCGAAATAACCCTATCGCTTGCAAATTTGACATGCGCAAATTGCGCTGCAAAAATAGAGTCCAAAATAGCCAATTTGCCAGATATAGAACAGGTAAATTTGGATTTTTTAGGGCAAAAAATTTTTATAAAAAGCAAAAATGTATTTAAAA
>JAUNLC010000017.1:0-22290 GCA_030532465.1 Campylobacter sp.
GTTTTGCAAACGGTATCGGCTATCTTTTCCTGCGCGAAACTCAAAGTTACAGCCAGAAACAAAGCCAGTAAAAATGCGAATTTTTTCATAGGTTTTCCTTTGGATTAGAGTATGGTTGGATTATACTCCTTCTTTTAAAATATATTTTACTACGGAGATAAAATAGCGGTAAAATAATTATCTATACCAAGATGTTTAGCAAAAGCGTTTCTTATATCACTTACACTTAAGTCGTTGATAATATTTTTTTTATCCGATTGACTTAAAAATTCATCGCCCAATAAAAAATGATTTACTAATTTACCTATGATAATCTCAGGCTCCTTCAATTCCCTTGCAATTCTTATATCGGTAATCTTTTTATAGTTTTCAAGATAACTTTTATCTATATTTTGGCTTGAAAATTTAAGTATAATCTTTCTTATCTCCTCGCTAATTTTATCTCCCGTATTCGGTTTTGAAGTAAATGAAATTTGGACAAACGAATGAGGATACGGAAAATTTAACAAGGCTCCCTCTATCGCAATATCATAAATTCTACCTTCATCTTCTCTGATTTGTTCGTGTATTAATGTTTTTAAAATGCTTAAACTAGCCATAAAAGCTTCTTGCTTCTTGTCATCAAATACCGCATTATCGTTTTTGATAAATATACTTACGTTATCCTTGTCAAAAGGATTGCCGTCTTTTTTAAAAACATGCACGCCCTCTTTCCCTCTTACGCCATCATCTTTAAAATTTGTCCGCTTGCCTTTAGTAGGCAAAGATGCTACATAAATTTCAAGCATGGATCTTAATTCTTTCAAAGAAATATCGCCTATGATTATAAAAGTAAAATCATCGGGTTCAAATATATTTTTTAACGATTTTTGCAAAGAGTTAAAATCCATATTTTCATAATCGCTCAAGCCAAGCTCTTTTACTCTATTGTTATGCCCATAGTATAAGTCGTTTAATTGGGTTTCAAAAATATATCTTGAGGTATTCAATCTCTTTTTTAGATCGTTTCTAGCATCTTCTTTAAACTCTAAAAAAGCTTTATATCCAAGCTTTGGCGCAAGCATATCAAGATGTAAAATTTCAAATAAATTTTTCAGTTCTCTTTTGTTTGCAGTTGCACGATATCCACTAGTGACTTCATTAATAAATTTAGCAACGGCAATATTTTTAAACGCTTTTTTTATCTCATAATCGCTAAATTTTCCTACTCCGCTCATGTTAGCGATAGCAACAGCCACTTTATCCAATCTAGGATCGTCGCTTATACTAAGCCCACCTCTTTTTATGGCATATAAATTTACATCCTTTTGACCTTTGGCATATTTAAAAACAACTTTTATATCATTACTTAATCTAAAAATACTTACGCCTAATTTTGAGTCAAATTCTCTGCTTGCAATCTGCCCCTTAGAAGGCAAATACTCCAATAAAGAAATTTGTTTGCTATTTAATTTCGGCAAAGTCAATATCTTAGAATCTCTAAAAATAGCCTCAATCTCTTCTTTATCGACTATATCGTCCTTAGGAATTTCAAAAATAACATTTTTAATATTTAAAATCTCCGCTGTAAAAGCGTTTAGTTCATGCGAATTTAAATTATTTACTATCTTTGACATTACGTTAAATTCGTATCTAGGATTCATATTGATATTTTTATTTTGTAAATTTTGAGCTATCGCTTCTATTTGCAAATCAGGCTGCAAGCTATTAGAGTATCTTTTAAAAATTTCTTTTAAAACCTGTCTTTTTACCTCATTAAAATAATCCTCCTCAAATCCGTTTTCTTTTACCGTTTTTAAAACAGATGCAAACTCTTTTAAAGATTGAGTGGAATTTTTATCCATAGAAAAATTATAAAGCAATTTTTGATTAGCGATATTAATATTTTGAAATTTCATATAGCCTTTTTGATCCGAAATGCTATTTTTTTCATTGTAGATAAGCTGAAGCATTTTTGACAAAAATAGGCTTAAGATACTATTTTTTAGCTCTTTTTCATTTGTAATAGGTGCTCTTTGCATCTGAAAATAAACATTTACTTCCTCTGAAGAGGTATAAAAAATATTATTTCCTTCAAGAATAGGAGTCGGTTTTTTCTTTTTTATAAAATTTGAATTTTTTAAAGCTCCGAAATATTTTTTTACGCTATCTTCCACCTTTTCTTTGGCTATATCGCCTATGATTATAAGCTGCATATTTTTAGGCTGATAATGTTTTAAGTAAAAATTCCTTAAAAGATCTGAATTCATATTTTTAACGACTTCAATATCGCCTATAGGCATTCTGTTTTTATAAATACTATCGGCATAAAAAAATTCGCTTCTTTCTTTAAATAGCTTATAATCGGCAGTATCTATCGCCCTTCGCTCTTCCAAGATAATGCCTTTTTCTTTTTGCACTTCAAGCTCATCAAAGCTCAAATCCTCGGCAATCAACTTTAAAGTTTCAAGGGCTATATCTAAATTTTTAGGTTTGTTTTTAACTTGAATTTTAAACTCGGTAACATCAAAAGATGTTTGGGCGTTTAAGCCTTGCCCCATAAAAACTCCGATATCGTTTAATCTCTTTAAAAACTCCGTTTTACTATAAGTGTTGGTGCCGTTAAATGCCATATGTTCGCAAAAATGAGCGATACCTTGCTCAAAATTCTCTTCATCGCTTGAGCCTACTTGCACTATTAAATGAAAATAAACAAATTCGCTTTTTACTTCTTTTATATGATAGCTAAAGCCGTTATTTAAAGTGGCGGAATATATGGAAAAATCGGGCTTTAATTCGTTTGCAAAACAAATTATAAATAATGCAAAATATACTATTTTCTTCATTTGTCGTTTTCTTTTAAAAATAAAATCGTTACAACGCCTATTATTCCAAAGAATAGTATAAAAATAGATTCAAAGATTTTTTTTGTTCTCGTAAAATAAAATAAACAAAGCAAAAACGACACGACAAACGCTTCAAAATTTATACCTTTAAAAACAAAACTAAACTTATAATCTTTGATCTCTAAAAACAAATTTGACACAAAAAACCATCTTGTGAAACTACTAAATTTTCGGCTATGTGTTTTGACATATTCAAACTCCTTAAAGTATGTATAATCGGGGTTTAAAACATAAATTTTTATCAAATTTTCATTCTCGTATGTCAAAATTTTATGGAGAGGAGTTACTTCAAATATCGTATCAAAATTACGCGGATCAAGACCGCCCGTCGGTAAATTTATCAAAGAATAATCTTCATAACTAATTAGTCCCGCATAATCTTTTCCTACAACCAAAGCATAAAATTCCCTACGTAAATTCTCGTCCATTTTTATATAGATCAGATCATTTTTAACTATTTTCGTATCTTTTATCAAAAATTCGCCATTTATTTGCTTGATATGAAAAATCTTATCTTCGCTATCAACCGCAAAAGCTCCCTCGTCAAAGGCCTTTATCGCGCTTTCTTGAGCATAATACCCCTTTGCCGGAAAACTAAAGCCCGCATTTTTTAAGGAAAGATTTAACTTTTGGCTTTTTTCTTTATTGATCGATATATTTTGCATATCTATAAAATCAGCTCTATCGTTAAATTCCAAAAGCTCGTCAGGATAGCGCAATTTAAGCATTTTAGGATTTGACTCGAAAAGTATGTAAAGAGGAGGCTGTTTGAATTTAAAATCCAATCTTTTAACATCTATTGTTTGAGAATTTTCGGTAATTAACGAAATATCGTCAAAGAAAAAGTCGAATTTAGGCGGATAGGAGTTTAAAACGCTCAAATAGTGATAAAATTCAAACGGCATATTAAACACCAACTCGTCTTCACTAAGTATTTTGCCGTCTTTAAGGCTATGAGTGGTGGTTTTTTGCGATATATTAAATATCGATATTATAAAATCATCAAGAACGGGAGAGTATTTTATTCTAGCTTCAACCTCATCGTCTTTTATAAATTTAAAAGCGATATCGGTAATGAAAAAATTTAAAACTAAAGCAGTCGCAATAAAATATATAAATTTGAGCGCTCTCACTTTATATATCCTTTTTTGTAGCCCGCAAATGCAAAAATAAGGGTTAATATGCTATAAATCGATACAAAAAAAATATAAACTCCTAAATTTTCATTCAAATAATAAGCTTTAGCAAATCTTATATCGGGGTTTATAATAAAATAAACGTATAAAAATATTAGTAAAACAGCTATATTAAATATCGCTCTTTTAAGATTAACATCGATGAAAATAGCGCAAATTGACGGAAATATAGCCAAACAAAAACAAGCGTTATAAAACAAAAAATTAAGCAACAACGCAGTCATTTCCGTCGGAAAAAAAGACTTAAAAAATAAAAAAAACAATGAAATTTCAACTACAAATATAAAAGATATGAATAAAATCGGAGTGAGAGTAAGTATCGCGAGTAGTGCCGCTCTATTGCAAGGCAGATGAAGCGATATTCTTAATCTAGCCTGAGCCCTTTCTTTTAAAAAAGACACAGCGGCGACCGAAAAGCTCAAAAGCAAATTTAACGTATCGATATTTAAAAAGCTGATATTTCTCATATATAATACTTGCAATACTATATCTTTTTTTAAATTCGTAGCCTGCATAACTCTTAAATCAACAAAAAACCAGATAATAAATGCAAAAATCAAGAAGACAAAAAACAGATAAGCGAATTTAAATTTCAAAAATTCTTTATAAACGATAGCTGTCATTAATATCTTCCGGTAAGTCCTAAAAATTTATCTTCCAAATTCAAATCAAGCTCAACGCCTTTAACATCTTGCTTAAAAAACCCGAAAATTCTTTTTTTATCCTTCATAATCACTTTGCTTGTAGCATCTAAACAAGAATCATCAAAATTTATATCCACCTCATATCCTTTAAAATTTGCTTTAAAACTATCCAGAGTTCCTATAAAAGGAGGTTTATCGTTTTGAAGTATAATTAAATCATCGATAATATCTTCCAAATCATTTGCTAAATGAGTAGTAAGAAATACGCTTTTTCGTCCGTCTTTTATAAATTCCAAAAGATACTCTCCAAAAAGCTTTCTATAACCCGCATCAATACCCATAGAATAATCATCAAGTATTAAAATTTCAGGATCTTGAGCGAAAATAAGCCCGAGCACGACTTGAGATCTCTGTCCGCAAGATAATGTAGATAGTCTTTGATCATAACTTACGTTTAATTTATCCACCAACTCATAGTAAAGATCGCGCTTCCATCTTGAACCGTAAAAAGCATGGTAAAATTTCTCAATTTGCCTAACAGTTAAAAAATCATAGCAAACATAACCTTCATACAAAAGTCCTATCTTAGCTCTATCGCTACCATTTAACTTGCAAATAGGTTTTTGAAACATAAAGCACTCTCCAATATCAGGCTTTATGTTTCCTGTTAAGATATTAATAAGAGTGCTTTTACCCGTTCCGTTTTTGCCGAGCAGTCCTGTGACACTACCTTTTTTTACGCTAAAATTTAAATCTCTATAAACTATTTTTTTGCCATAGCTATGCGTTATATTTTTGCATTCGATAATATTTTGCATTAAAATTTCATTCCGATCTCTAGCCAAAACTGCCTTCCAGGACTATAAACACTCTCGTCCGTGTCGTATTCTACGGGCTTATTAAGGCTCTCATGCCCTCCGTCGTTCAAGCCGGTTGAACTTACGTTATCAAGCACGTTCAATACGTCAAGTTTTGCGAAAAACTCCTTATCTTTAGGCAATTTTTTATCGTAAGAAAGCTGCAAATCCCAGGTAAAAATCGCTTTTTGTTTTCTGGTTTCTATTACGGGTATATCTATTCCGTTATGTTTAGTTTCTCCCAAAAGCTGATCTACTTTATACGGCGCTTTATAATTAAAGAAATTCGATATCCCAAAGCCCAAATTTTTAATTTTAGTATTTGTCATAAGCCTTATAGAATAAGGAGTGTTAAAATTATCGGTAGGCTTATCTTTAAATTTAATAATCTTTCCATTGTATTTTAAATATGAATCGTCTCTTCTTCCCGTAAAAGGATCAAGCACTCCGGAATAAATTCTGGTATTGCCTATATTTCTTTTAGTTTTTGAGTAATCCAGCGCAAATTCAAAATCGTTTTGAGTATTAAAAACTTCATAAGAATTTAAATTTTTAAAAGTTAGAGTATATATTTCACTTTTACTTTTACCTTCATTTGTATAATAAATTTGTCTATTGACATCTCTAAAAGATCTTATCTCATCCTTGCCTTTTCTATCGACATATTTTATATTTAAACCGAAATTACTAAATTTATAGTCAAATCCGATTGCGACCTCGTCAACATAAGGAATTCTCAACTTTTTAAAGTCCGCATAGGCATTTTGCGAACGCGAATATATCCAAGGAGAGTTAGGATTATCTCTTTTGGCTCTTAAAGTAAGCTTATCAAAAATTTCTTGATTTAACTTATAGGCAAAAGAATTTCTCCCGTAATAACGATTCAAACCAAAATTCACTACCGCCTTTTCATCTGAAAAAATATCATAATAGCTCGCAAATCTAGGCGCAAAAGTATGTTTTTTCATATAATCGTCATAATCATATCTAACGCCCGTTCTAAGTGTCAAATCCTTAATGGATATTTCATCGTCCAAATACATTCCGATTTGATTAAGTTTAACCTTTACGCTGCCTTTTTTATACACTTCGGCTTCATCGGCAAACTGAACTACCCCCAAATCATCGCTATAACAAAGCGGATCATTTGGCTGGCATTGTTTGTATTCAGGTCTTATGTCGCCTGTAAGCGGATCTATCGACTCAAATCCAAAAACATCCCGATTGATTTCAAGCTCAAATATATAGTCCTCAATTCCTTGTATTATCTGCATAAGTTGATCTGCCTTATCAAGCAACTGCTGTCTTACGACAGGATCGGGCTCGTTTAACGCTTCGTTTCTTAAGTGTTGCTCTTGATTTTCTAACGCGGTTATCCTGTTTCTAGCCTCATCTATAAGAGACTGAAAAATTCTATGATTTTTTTCATGCTTTACAAAACCCGTTACATAAACGGTTTTAGGGACTTTAAATTTAGCCGTTTTATGCGCATAATCGATACCGAAATTTACTTTATGGTTTAGATTTATAAATTTAAATTCTTTACTCAGTATATCCGCTTTGTAGTTCAAACTCCTTTGCGATTGATCTATATCGCCGTATCCGCCTTCATGCGATCTGGAATTTGCATTTTCATAATTTCCCCAATTTTTGCCAAATTCATCATACCACCAGCTTACGAAATAATTAGTATCGCTTTTTCTCTTTAATGCCAATTGAGATGCGCCAAAATTTTGCTCAAAATCAAAATTATCATATTCGGACTCTAACTTAAAATTTAAACTCAAATCTCTATTTTTAGATTCTGAAAAAGAATTTTTGCTTCTAGCTATATAGTTATCTTCTACGCTCGGGGCATACGCGAACGTGTGGGTAAGAGTATGGACATCGTTTATATGCCAAATGCCTTTTAAAAAATAATTTTCAAGCTCTCTTTTTAACTTTTTTGAAAACTCTTTTCCAGACTCCTGCCTTATCTCTTGAGTATCAAAATCATTAGTAGGAATTTTGGATCTAACTTTTGAATAAGCAAATAAAACTCCGAAATTTTCGGTTAGATAGCCCTCCAAATTTGTTCTAAATATCCATTTTGAAAAATCTTTTTGATGAGGTATCACTGCTCCGCTTTCACTTATGCGTTTTTGTCTATCGTCAATATGAGATCTCGTCCAATCCCCATTAGTGTGAGATACGCTAATTTTGCCTTTAAATTCCTTGCTTGGATCTTTCGTCTTCATATCTATAACTCCGCCACTAAAACCGCCGTATTTAGCAGGAACCGAACTATCATAGACATCTATACTATCCACTAGATCTATATCTAAATTTAATCCCTGAGATTTATTATCTAGCAAACCTAAAGGGGTCGTATGATTATCGTTATATTTCTTTAGCGCATCGGGGTTAATATCGTTGTTTATATTAACTCCGTCCATTAAGAAGTTATTTTGAAAGTGAAGTCCTCCGTTGATACTTATATCTTGCGGTGCGATTTCTCCCATGTTAGAAGAGGTTCTTGAATTTTGATTAAATTGAACGCTGGGATTTATGCGCAAAATACTTGTTATATCTGCGTTACCTGTAGCAAGATGTCCTATTTGTTCTTTAGTTATGCTGTTTTTACCGTTAAATTTATCATTTATCGTAGCATTCGCTTCAACCATGATTTTAGTTAGTTCAACTTGTTGATTTTTCGGCAGATCTTTAGCAACCAAATATAAAGGTTGAATTAAAAAGATTGTAGATAGAAGAATTTTTTTACTCACTGTGACCATACCCTTTGATTTCAATATTAATTATCGAAATTTTATCATATTTATTATAAATTTACTATAAATTTAATTATCGTAAATTTATTGATATGAAATCATTTATAATTCAAAAATATCAGCAAGATCAAATCAGAGTTAAAACAAAAGCAGAAGCGTTTAGAAAAAAGATTTTCGCATAGGTATTTTAAAATAATAAATTCGGGCTAAGCTGAATTTAGCCCGAAAACGCAGTTATTTATTTAAATTTTTCATCCTAACATAGCTATTTAGCGCACCCACATAAGCCTTTGCGCTTGCCATCATAGTATCTATATCAAGCCCGTGCCCGATAATAGCGTTTTGCTCCTCAAACTCAACCTTGACAACCACGCTTGCAAGAGCGTCCTTGCCTTGGCTAACCGCATTGACCCTATAATCTTTTAAAACTCCGTTTATACCGCTTATACGATCAACTACCTTAAATATCGCATCGACCGTTCCGTTACCAAGCGCGGCGTCGCTTATGAGCTCGTTATCAAATTTTATCGTCACGGACGCACTTGCAAGCCCTTTGTTGCAGTTGCTTTGCCCAAGAGTAACGATCTCGTAAATTTCAGGAATTTTGATAAATTCGCTAGTAACAAGAGCTCTGATATCATCGTCAAAGACCTCTTTTTTCTTATCGGCAAGCTCTTTAAATTTATCAAAGGCCTCGTTTAACGCCTCACTACTAAGCTCAAATCCAAGGCTGGCAAGCTTATCTTTAAACGCGTGACGACCCGAATGCTTGCCAAGCACGAGTGAGTTTCGCTCAAGCCCTATGCTTTCTGCACTTATGATCTCGTAAGTCTCTTTATGTTTTAGCACTCCGTCTTGGTGAATTCCGCTTTCGTGAGCAAAGGCATTTTTGCCCACTATCGCCTTATTTGGCTGAGGCTCGATACCCGTTATGCTTGCCACCATCCTTGAACTTGGATAAATTTCTTTGCAGATTATGTCAGTATAAAGCGGAGCAAATATATCCTGACGCGTTTTTATAGCCATTACGATCTCCTCTAGGCTAGCATTTCCCGCGCGCTCTCCAAGTCCGTTTAGCGTACACTCAACCTGCCTAGCTCCAGCCATAACGGCAGCCAAAGAGTTTGCCGTAGCAAGCCCCAAGTCGTTATGGTTATGTACCGATACGATGGCTCTTCCTTTTATAAACTCCACTATCTCTCTTACGCGCGCGGATATCTCGTCCGGCAGGCGGTATCCTACGGTATCTGGGATATTTATCGTGCCGGCTCCCGCACTTATGGCAGCGTCGCAAATTTCTTTTAAAAAGCTCATCTCGCTTCTACCCGCATCCTCACAGCTAAACTCCACATCATCGCAAAACGTCTTAGCGTATTTTACCGCTTCAACAGCCCTGCGTATAACCTCCTCGGGCTTCATCTTTAGCTTATACTCCATATGAATCGGACTTGTGGCTATAAAGGTGTGAATTCGCCTGTGCTTAGCCGGTGCAAGCGCATCTCCGGCGGCTTTTATATCCCGCTCAACGGCTCTTGCAAGAGAACAAACTATGATATTTGAAGCCTGTTTCGCTATCTGATTTACCGCGTCAAAATCCCCGGGACTTGCAGCCGCAAAGCCTGTTTCCATAACATCTACACCAAGACGCTCTAACTGAAGAGCTATCCTTAACTTCTCCTCGGTATTCATCGAAGCGCCGGGGCTTTGCTCGCCGTCTCTTAAAGTTGTATCAAATATTATTATTTTATTATTGTCCATTTTGGATCCTTTTTTAAGTTTTTTGAAATTTGTAAATTTGATAAGTTTAGTAGTAAGTAGTAGCTGCTTAGCGCAGCAGCAGAGAGCTTTTTGAATGTGTTGATAATAAGACTATGATAGATTTTACGATTTCGATCTTGCTCATTCGCTCTCCTTTTTAAATTTTGGATTTTTTATGACAAACATATAAAAAAATCTAACTATACCATAAAAAACATAAATACTCATTAATGCAGTCGGAGCTTCGATAGGATAGATGTAAAGAAGGGAGCATACGACTATTAGTATGGTTAAAATTTTTAAAGAATTCGTCTTTTTAAGGTCAAGTTTTTTAAAGCTTGGATATCTGATGTTGCTCACCATAAGTATGGCTAACACGGCTTGCAAGATGAGCAAAAACCACTCTGCATTTTTGCTAAAGCCATACTCCAAACTAAACCCGACCCAAAATGCGCTAACTATCGCAGCAGTAGGGATAGGAAGCCCTATAAAAACCGAAGGCTCGTAACTGCCCGTCATAACGTTAAATCTAGCAAGTCTTATAGCTCCAAAAACGACAAACAAGGCCGCCACAAGCGAGCCTAAACGACCGAAATGATGTCCGACCGCAAAATAAAAAAGCATGGCAGGCGCAACGCCAAAGGCCACTATATCGGCAAGACTGTCAAATTCAACGCCAAATTTAGAAGTAGTCTTAGTAAGTCTGGCAACTCTTCCGTCAAGTCCGTCAAGTATAAGAGAAAGCACTATGTAAGTTATAGCCTTAAAATAGTGTCCATTTACCGATGCTATAATGCTTATAACGCCTAAAAACGCACTTGCCGCCGTAAAAAGATTAGGAAAAATATACATAAGCTTAAGCTTGTCGCCGTTCATCATCTTTTACCCTCATAGTTAAAAAATCCTATCAAACTTGAGACCTTCAACCTCTCGCCCACAACTACGCTTATACGAGTATTTGCAGGCAGTATCAAAGTTACGGTTCCATCGCTCATAAAGCCGAATTTCTCGCCGGCTTTAATACCTTCAAATTTATAAGGATATAAATTTCTGCTTAAAGCTCCGCTTACAAGACGAATCGCTATCTTGTATCTGCCGTGCGAGCAGATATATAAAGCTCTCTCGTTTAAAAAATTTGCAGCCTTCATAAAACTACACAAAAACAGTCCGTGTCTTTGCCTAAATTCAACCGAATTCATATCACAAGGAGCTCTTAAACTACCTGAAGAAAAGATGCTTTTAGAGATAACGATTTGAGTGCACTCGGTATCAAAATACCAAATTTTATCTATGCTCTTTATCTTGCCTCCGATAGGACTTAAGATAGCATATTCATCATTGCTGCCGATCTTTTGTGCCGGCTCTCTAAAAATAAACAAAACTGCCAAAAGCAAGATAAAAGATAACCACTCAAATACGCCAAAGGCAACCGAGAGCGCAAATAAGGCAACAAAAATAAATAGATATTTATAGCCCTCTTTGGCGATTATCTTAAAATCTCTCATCACTACTCCTGAGGTTTTTGCTTGGCATCTTCCTCTTTTGTCTCATCCAAATTTACAAGACGGGTAGGCAGGTTTTTCTCTTGCTCGTAATCTCTAATGATAGATCTAACCCTAGCGCCCTCGATCGTCTCTTCCTCATATAAGGCTTCAACCATTTTTTCTATAGCGCCCTCGTAGGTTCTAAGAGTATCTAAGACATGATTGTAACGCTCCGAAAGAGTATTTTTAACAAATTCATCAACTTTTTCAGCCATCTTGTCGCTATAATCCTTAATGCTCTGTCCGCCGGTTAAAAAGGTATTTCTTTGCTTTTCAAGCACCATAAGACCTGCAACCTCGCTCATGCCATACATAGAGACCATCGCTTTTAGTATATCAGTTGCTCTTTCCAAGTCGTTACCCGCACCGGTTGAAATTTCCTTTATAAAGACCTCTTCCGCAGCCCTTCCGGCTAACAGCACATCTACTCTTGCTATAAGCTCGTGGCGCTGCATCATAAATTTATTCTCTTCAGGGGTATTTAGCGTATATCCAAGAGCTGCTAATCCGCGCGGTATAATCGAAACTTTAGTCACCTTATCGGCTCCTTTAGTAGTCTCTGAAATCAGCGCATGTCCGCTTTCGTGATATGCTACGATACGCTTTTCTTTTGGATTTATGCGTCTTGATTTTTTCTCAAGTCCGGCGATAGCTCTTTCAACAGCCTCAACCAGATCTTTTTGCTCGACATAATCTTTTTGCTTTCTGCCAGCTAGCAGCGCAGCTTCGTTTATGATATTGGCAAGATCGGCTCCCGCAAGACCGGCGGTCATTCTTGCGATCTCTTCTATATCTACATTTCGATCAAGTTTGATATCTTTTATATGCACTCTCAAAATATCAATCCTGCCTTTAAAGTCAGGCTTATCGACAAGCACTTGTCTATCAAATCTTCCCGGGCGCAAAAGTGCGGCATCAAGCACTTCTGGGCGGTTTGTCGCGGCTAAAACTATAACAGGCGAAGCGTCCGAGCTAAAGCCGTCCATCTCTGCTAGAAGTTGATTTAGAGTCTGTTCCCTCTCATCGTTTCCGCCTATCATTCCGCTTGCGGCGCGACTTTTGCCTATAGCGTCTATCTCATCTATAAAGACGATCGCAGGGGCTTCTTTTTTGGCATTTTCAAAAAGATCGCGAACACGACTTGCTCCCACGCCTACAAACATCTCTATAAAGCTTGAACCAGAAACCGAGAAAAACGGCACGTCAGCCTCGCCCGCAACGGCTTTTGCAAGAAGAGTTTTGCCTGTTCCCGGAGGTCCTACTAAAAGCACGCCTTTTGGAATTTTTGCGCCTAAATTTATATACCTATCAGGGTGTTTTAGGAAATCAACTATCTCCTTAACCTCCTCTTTAGCCTCTTCAACGCCAGCTACGTCCGTAAATTTAACTTTTGGCTTTTCGGAATTTACAAGCTTTTTTGAGCTTCCCATGCCAAGTATGCTTCCGCCCATATTTTTTTGCATCCTACTTGCAAGAAACATCCAAATTCCAAAAAATATAAATATCGGAAGCACCCATGAAAAGAGCAATTCGCTAAACCAATTTGTCTCGCTATACGCGCCATACGGTATCTTGCTCTCTTCCAAAAGAGGAACCAAAGTAGGATCGCTCACCCGTTTTGCAACATAGATAGCTCGTCCATCGCCCAAATTAGCTACAGCTTTTATAGAGGTTTCTCCTATTCCTACTTGGGTGACTTGCTTACTCTTTATCATCTCTTTAAGTTCCGAGTATGATATGTTTTTTGTAGTTGCCGAACCCCCAAGAGAGCTTGAGCCCACATCCATACCGTCGCTAAAACTTCTAAAAACCAAGATGATAATTACGGCGAAAATTGCAAAAATAAAAATCGGATTTTTATTAAAAAAATTATTTCCCCCGTTATTTAAATTTTTATCATCCATATTTCTTCTATTATTATTCATTATTTCCCTTACTTTTTTGAAATTATTTTTGAAATACAAAGCTGCTCCACTCGTTTTCACTCTTACTTTCAACAAGTTTGAGTGATGAGAAAGCATCTAGAATTCGCTCTCTATATCTATCAAGCACGCCCGCTAAAATAAGATAAGAGCCGTTTTGGAGTAATTTTATCAAATCATTTTTTAATATTAAAATAACGTCGGCTATTATATTTGCCACAACGATATCGTATTTTTCATCTAAATTTGAGATGGAGCCGGTCCAAATTTTATTTATATTCACACCGTTAAGAGCTGCATTTTGCTTTGAGCTATCCACAGCCTGCTCGTCGGTATCGCAAGCATCTACCAAGCAGCCTAACTTTGCCGCTACTATGCTTAATATCCCGCTTCCGCAACCCACATCTATAGCCTTCATGCCGCTTTTGGCATATTTTTGTAAAAATCCTATACAGGCATTTGTGCTCTCATGGTGTCCCGATCCAAAGGCGAGTGCGGGATCTATTATGATGTTTTTAAGCCCTTGTTTTGGCTCTTCCCAGCTTGGATGTATATAAAATTCGCCTATTTCAACAGGCCTTATGTTTCTTTTATACTCGTCTATCCAGTTTTTATTATCTTTAACTTCTAAATTTAGCTCAAGATCCACCTTGTGACCCAACTCTTCAAGCTTTTTTACAAATTCCTTTAAACCGAATTCAATCTCGTCAAGCTCATTTTCATCGCGTATGATAAAACCGTCTTTTATCTCCTCTATGCAAGTTATGCCAAACGAGAATACAAGATCGCGCAACAGCTCGTTTGAGCTCTTTGAAACTACGCTTAACTCGTAAAATTTATCTTTTAAAGGAGAATTTTTCATTAGCCAAGTACGTCTTCAAGCTTTTCTTTTAAAACTTGCGGTGTAAAAGGCTTAACGATATAGTTATTTACACCCGCTTTTAGAGCCGTTATAACTTCGGCCTTACCGCCTTCGGTCGTAACCATGATGATAGGCATATCTACATATTTTTGCTCCGCTCGCACCTTTTTTACAAGCTCAAGTCCGTTCATCTCAGGCATATTCCAATCGGTTATAAGCACCGCTATATCATCATTTTGACCAAGAATTTGCCAAGCTTCAAGACCGTGCTCGGCCTCTAAAATATTTTGATGCCCCAATCTTTGTAGAGTATTTTTTATAATTCTTCTCATTGTAGAACTATCATCTACTACCAAAATTTTCACAATAAAATCCTTTTTTAAATTTGCCCCATTTTATCAAAATTTATATTTAAATAAACTTTAAACGTTAGTTTATAATCTTAAAAGCCTCCCTTAGATCGATCATCCCTTCATAGTAAGCTTTGCCGATGATCACGCCAAAAATTCCGCCCTCTTGCTTAAGAGCGAGCACATCTTCAAGCCCTTTAACTCCACCGCTTGCGATCGTATCTATGCCGCTAGCAAGCGCCATCTCTTTTGTAAATTTTACATTTACCCCTTCAAGCATGCCGTCTTTACTTATATCGGTGCAAATTATCGCCTCGGCTCCAGCCCCCGCAAATTCGCGCGCAAGATCGCTCGCTTTCATATTTGACACATCCGCCCAGCCTTGCGTCGCCACATAGCCGTTTAGTGCGTCTATACCGATTGCTACCGAGTATTTCTTGGCAACCTCTTTTACGAAATTTGGATCTTTAAGCGCGATTGAACCAAGTATGACTCTTGAAATTCCGCTATTTAGATAGCTTTTTATCCTCTCTTCGCTTCTTATTCCACCGCCAAGCTGGATCTTTAAATTTGTAGCTCTAGCGATCTTTTCAACACTCTTTAAATTTACTGCCTCTCCTGCGAAAGCGCCGTCTAAATCAACCACGTGAAGCCATTTTGCGCCTAAATTTTCAAACTCTTTTGCAAGCTCTTCGGGTCTATCTGAGTAAATCTTAGCGCTACTCATAACGCCCTTGCTAAGCCTTACCGCCTTGCCCTCTTTTAGATCGATCGCAGGGAAAATTTCCATCAAAGCCTCCCGAAATTTTGTAAAATTTTAAGTCCAACCTCGCTGCTTTTTTCAGGGTGGGGTTGAAATCCATAAACATTGTCCGCCCAAACCGCACTTGTAAATTCATATCCGTATTGCGTTTTTGCAAGCGCAAATTTAGGCTCGCAAACCACATGATAGCTATGCACGAAGTAAAGATATTCACTAGAGTTTAAATTCGAATTTAGCGGGCTTTGAGCGGTAAATTCCAAAGTATTCCAGCCGATATGAGGGATTTTAAGAGAGTTTTTAAATTTTGCCTCGTCAAATTTGCAAACTCGTCCTTTTATAAGGCAAAGTCCTTTGCTAACGCCGAATTCATCGCTTTCGTCAAATAAAAGCTGCATCCCAAGGCAAATTCCCAAAAACGGCTTTGCGCTTTTTACAAACTCCTTTATCGCTTCGTCCATGCCAAGCTCTTTTAGCCTATTCATCGCCAAGGCAAACGCTCCGACTCCGGGCAAAACGACCCTGTCGAATTTTGATAATTCATCGGCATTTTTTACGAGCTTGGATTCAAAACCGACAAATTTAAAGGCATTTATAACGCTTTGTAAATTTCCAGCTCCGTAGTCGATTATACCGATGTTTGCACTCATTGATTGCCTTTTTGTCTAACGGCGACCAGATAGATACTAAGAGCTATCATAAGCATAGCAACGCCGCCTATCAGATAAATCGCGTTGATGATGTGATCGGGTGCGGTTATGGCGTATTTAAACACTAGCATAAGCGCCTCTATCGCAAGGGCTATGATGATAGAGCCGATAAATCTAACCATCGTCTTATACATGCCCGTATCGTCGTTATGGCTGCCCTTACCCAAAACCTCCTCTTCAAATATCGCCTTAACCAAGTCGAAAATCGCCAAAGCAAGGGTTAAAACGATAGTTGATTCAAACATCTCTTCGACATTTATAAGCATAAAGCTCTTTGAAAGAAAGCTTTGCACGCCGTAATAAAATAAAAACGAAGCCACCATAAAAAGCGCGACCGCAAAGGCCGTATAGACAAATTTCAAAAACCTGCCAAAGTAGCTCTCAACAGCTCCTGGACTTGCTAAATTTAGAATTTTTTCAAGCGAGATATCTATGCAGGCTACAAATTTAAGCTCGTTTTTATCGTCATATATCGGCGTTGAAGCGGTTACGCAAAGCTCATTTGTAAGCGTGGACGGATAAGGATCGGTTAACACGCAGCGCTTCTCGCGAACAGCTCTATAATAATAAGCCTTATTGCTTCTATCTCCGCCCTTGCCCTCTACGTAGTTTGGGTTTAAGCTTGTTGAGTTTTCAAGCTGAATGCCGTTTTCATCAAGCACGTAAAATGCGTCAAACTCCTCTATCTCGTGAGCTATCTTATCAAAGCCCTGATTGATCGCTTCTAAACTAACACCGGGCAGTTTGTTTGGCAAATTTCTGCTAAAAAGATAGCACAGATACGCCCTTGCCTTGTATCTAACCTCCGAAAACCTCTGAATATCCTTTATAACCAACTCTATCCTTTCAAATTTAGCGCGTGATTAAACTCAGGCACTATCTCTTTTAATTTTTTAGCTATATCATCGCAATTTAAAAGCTCTTTTATATCGTTATTTAGCTTAGTTAAATCATAAATTTGAGATTTAGTTACGAAAATCGACTCAAATTTCGTCCTTGCATCAGCCTCATTTATAAGCAGCTCCTCATAGAGCTTTTCACCCGGTCTAAGACCCGTAAATTCTATACCCAAATGCTCTTTATTTGAAAGAAGAAGCATCTTTTTAGCAAGATCGACTATCTTAACAGGCTCGCCCATATCAAGCACAAAGAGCTCTCCGCCCTCGGCTATCGAGGCTGCTTGAAGCACCAGTTGGCACGCTTCTGAAGTAAGCATAAAATATCTCGTTATATCAGGATGAGTAACGCTTAAAGGCTTGTTTGCCGCGATTAGCTCTTTAAATTTCGGTATGACGCTACCGCTACTTCCAAGCACGTTTCCAAATCGCACACATACGATCTCGGTTCTTTTTGGCGCGTTTGAATTTAAGGCATATAGCTCGCAAACTCGCTTCGTTGCGCCCATGATATTTGTCGGACGAACGGCTTTATCAGATGATATGATAACCACCTTTTTAACGCCGAATTCAAGCGATAGATCGACTACAAATTTTGTGCCTAAGATATTGTTTTCAACGGCTGATTTTGGATTTTGCTCGCATAGCGGCACGTGTTTATAAGCGGCTGCGTGTATCACTATCTCGGGCTTAAATTCGCTAAAAAGAGGCTTAAATTCGTCAAAATTTGTGATATTTATCATCTTACTTACGGTTTTTTCACTGCTTGTTATCTCGCCTATTTTATAGAGGTTATATTCGCTATGATCAACCATCACAAGCCGCTTGACGCCAAATTTCAAACACTGCTTGCAAATTTCGCTTCCTATGCTTCCGCCAGCACCCGTTACAAGCACGACCTTATCTTGCAAAAACTCCCTTACCACGCGCTCGTCTAAGTCTTTTGGCTTTCTTGCAAGCAGGTCTTCGATGGAGATATTTTTTATCGGTTCGTTTCCAAAAAGAGAGAAAATTTTGATATCGCGAATTCCATACTCGGTAAGCTCGTCAAATAGCTCTTTTAGCTCATCTTGCGCTAAGGCAAGTGCTATGATAGCGGTTTTTACGTTGTATTCTTTTATCAAATCCGAAATTTTGCTCTTTGGCTGAACCAAAAACCCATCGCAATATGTCCCTACAAGCTCGCTTCTGCCGTCCACTACGCCTATAGCGTAAAGATCGACATATCCTTGCCTAAGTCCTTTTAGCACGTGCAAGGCCTTTGAAGTTGCGCCTATAACGATACAAGGTTTGCTGGAATCATCCTTTTTGGAAAAATCCAAAAACATCCGCTTTGAAATTCTCAAACTTCCAATTAGCAAGCAAGATATGATGGCATCTATCAAAACAACGCTTCTTGGAAATGGGTCAAACAGCTCGTAAAAGGTAAAAAATATCACCAAAAAGGTCAAAATGGCGCAAATATGAACTAGGAAAATTTTTCTAGCCTCATTAAGCCCAAAAAATCTCCAAGGCACTTTATAAATTTTAAAAAGCCACATGAAAAATAGCTTTATAGGCACCATAACAGCCATGGAGATATAAAGAGTGGTTTTAAAAAACTCGGGTATAATCCCGCTAAATCTAAGCAGATAGGCCATATAAAAGCTTAAAATAAAGATTAAAATGTCAAAGCTTAAGAAAAATATAAGTCTTTTTAGCTTCGTTGCTTTAAACATTATAAATTTTCCCCTACTATCTTTACTACGCGCTCAAATTCGGCTTCACTCATCGCAGTGCCGCTTGGCAGGCAAATTCCGCGCTCAAACAGATCTTCGCTAACTCCGTTTGTAAAGCTTAGCGCACCCTTAAATACAGGCTGCATATGCATAGGCTTCCACAGCGGGCGGCTTTCTATACCCTCCTTACTAAGCGCCTCTATAACTTTTAAATGCGTGTCTTTTTCTTTAAAAACGGCGGTACTTAGCCATCTGTTGCCTCTTGAATTTTCAAGCTCAGGCATAAACTCAAGCTCGCTTAATGCCTCTTCGTATCTAGCAAAAATTTCTCGTTTTTTAAGCACTCTGCTTTCTAAAACCTCCATTTGAGCCACGCCGATAGCGCCTAAAACATTGCTTAAGCGGTAGTTATATCCGTAGTCTTCATGCTCGTAATGTAAAAACGGCTCTCTGGCCTGAGTCGAGTAAAACCTAGCCTTTTTAACCAGCTCTTCATCGCCCACAAGCATACCGCCGCCTGAAGTCGTTATGATCTTGTTTCCGTTAAAGCTATAAACTCCAAGCTTGCCAAATCCCCCAAGCGCCTTATCCTTGTAAAATCCTCCAAGCGCTTCAGCCGCATCTTCAACTAAAACGATATTTTCATTTTGGCAAATTTCACAAATTTCATCCATCTTTGCAGCCTGACCGTAAAGATGTGTAAGAACTAGCGCTTTTGGCTTTTTAGGAAGGCTATAGATAGCTTTTTTAAGCAGCTGCGGGCTTAAATTCCAGCTCTCATCGCTATCTATAAAAACAGGTGTTGCGCCCTGATACAAAATCGGCGAAACCGAAGCCATAAAAGTAAAACTTGAAGCAAGCACCAAGTCGCCATTAGCTACGCCAAGCACTCTAAGCGCCAGATGAAGCCCCGCGGTTGCCGAGCTAAGAGCCAGCGCGCTATTTACGCTTGCATACTCTTTGACGCTTGCTTCAAATTTATCCACAAATTCGCCAAGCGGAGCGATATAATTGCTCTTAAAAACCTCGTCTATATACTTTTGCTCGTTGCCGCTCATATGCGGCGGACTTAAAAAAACTCGCTTCATAACTACATGCCTTGATCTAAATTTTTACTAACTCTAGCAGGATTTCCGTACGCCAAAACGCCATCATTTACGTCTTTTACCACTACGCTACCTGCGCCTATCACGCTTCTTGCGCCGATCTTAACGCCTTGAATCACGCAAGAGCCGATACCAACGTGTGTAAGATCGCCTACCTCTACGCCGCCTGCAAGCGCTACGTTTGGACTTATGTGGGTAAATTCGCCGATTATACAATCATGCTCGATGACCGAGGCGCTATTTACGATAGCTCCTTGCTTGATCACTGCACGCGCGTTTATAACAGCATTTGGCATGACAACCACTCCGCGGCAAATTTTTGCACTCGTGCTTATAACCGCGCTTGGATGAATGAGGCTAACTACGTTAAATCCGGCTTCGCAGACTAAATTTTGCAAATTTTTGCGCGCTTTGTTATCGCCTACGCCTATGATGATATCGGCTTTTTTTAACTCAGGGCTAAATTTAAGCACGTTTACGCCGTCAAATTTGGCGTCATCAAGAAAGATAACCTTCTCATATCCGCACTCAGCTGCGATATCGGCTATCACAGCCGCATGACCCCCACATCCGTAGATGTAAATTTCAGTTGCTTCCATCAAATTTCTCCGTTGTTACGTGCCCCTCTTTACTAACTCCGCTTCGTTTAATCACTTTTTTTATAGTTAAAAACGCTATCTTAACATCCATGATAAAGCTCAAATTCTTGGCATACTCGGCATCATACTTAAATTTCTGCTCCCAGCTTATGGCATTTCTGCCGTTTACTTGCGCAAGGCCGGTTATACCGGGGCGCACATCGTGTCTGGTAGCCTGCTCTTTATTATAAAGAGGAAGATACTCTATAAGAAGCGGGCGCGGACCGATAAAACTCATATCACCCTTTAGCACGTTAAAAAGCTGCGGAAGCTCATCTAGACTAAGGCTTCTTATGCTTTTGCCAAATTTATTTAGCCTAACCTCATCGCTTAAAAGCTCGCCTTTTTCATCTTTTTCATCACTCATCGTCTTAAATTTATAAATTTTAAAAATTTTAGCATTTAGTCCCGGTCGAGCCTGCGTAAATATCACATCTTTGCTAATCTTAAAATAGATAAAAATTCCAACCAATATCATAATCGGAAGCGTTAAAACTATCAAAAACAAAGCCCCTAAAATATCTAAAAATCTTTTAAAAAACGCCCTATACATCTATAAATTTCCTATAAACTTCAATGTATTTTTTAGCTATCTCTTTTTCGTCAAACTCCCTAACCGCCATCTCTCTGCCCTTTTGTCCGAGAGTCTTGGTTAAACTCTCATTATCAAGCAAAATTTCTATCTTTTTAGCAAGATCTTTGGAATTTCTTACCTCGCAAAGCAGCCCGTTTACTCCCTCTATCACGGCTTCATTGCACCCGCTAACATCGCTTGCCACGACTGCTCTACTCATACTCATCGCTTCAAGCACCGTTCTTGGAAAGCCCTCTTTGTAGCTTGGAAGAGCTAGGATGTAGGCTGATTTTAAAAGAGACGCCACATCATCTCTTGCGCCCAGATATTTTACTCTTCCGCCCTTTAAAAATTTCAAATTTGCGCTACTTTTGTTACCGTCAAACCCTTCGCCCACAAAGACGAAAAGAGCGTCTTTTCTATCTTTTAAAATTTCAGCCGCTTCGTAAAATTCGCGCACTCCTTTATGCCACATCGCGCGAGCTATCATCAAAACGACTTTTTTACCATCAAAGTCAAGCGGTTCATACAAATTTTCATCAAATTTTACCGTATCGACACCCACGCTTTTTATCTTAATGATCTTATTTTCATCTATCAAATTTTGCTTTAAAAAATAATTTGGATCGGCTTCGTTTACAAAGATGCAAGCATCACTTAGCTTAAGAGCTCTTTTATAAAGCAGCTCGATACTCTTTCGCACCACACGGGTTTTTATATCATCATCTATATAAAAACTCCCGAGCCCTTCGACTAAATTTATCACTCGCTTGATGCCTGCTTTTTTGGCCGCAAAGGTTCCAAACACGTTTGATTTGTGAGCGGAAGTTTGAAGGAGGTCTAAATTTAAAGAGCGCAAAATTTCGCTTAGTTTTTTAGTGTTTTTAAATACTGTTAGAGGGTTTATGCTTGCCCTATCAAGCTCATAACAAACGCAGTTAAACTCGCTTTGAATACGGCTTACATATTCGCCCTTTGGGCAGATGGAAAATACATCATGACCTAAATTTTGCAAGGCTCGCATGATGGGTGAGCGAAAGAAGTAGATGCTCATATCGGCGTGTGATAAAAAGCCTATCCTAGCCATGAAAAGCAACCTTGT
>JAUNLC010000017.1:22390-34906 GCA_030532465.1 Campylobacter sp.
TGCTCATATCGGCGTGTGATAAAAAGCCTATCCTAGCCATGAAAAGCAACCTTGTTTAAAATTTTAGCCGATATTATTGAAAAGCCGTTTGCAAAGCCGATTAAAAACTTAAATTTCATCATAAATTTCACTTTTTTAAAATTTAAGATACGATACTCCAACTACTTTAACAGTTTATAAATTTTTACCGCTCCGCTTAAAAGCACAGGTTCAAACAGCTCTTTGTCGTATTTTTCAAATACAAAAAGCTGCACATAAGCGGAATTTAAATTCTGCTCGTCAAGAACGATAAATCTTCTATAATCCTTCATATATATAACGTAAATTTTTGCATCCTTATCCCGTTTAAATTCCTTTATCGTAAGCTCGTCTTTTTCGTTATAGCTCGTTTCAAAATATGTATTCATAGCCACCTTCTCTCCCGCAAAAGTAAGAGTTGTAGCGTCATTTGAGATAGCAAAACCGCTTCCTATATCTATCTTATCCGAAGTTATAGAAAACGGTCTTCCTATGTGAAAAAGTGAGCCTGCATACTCCTTGCCGCTACTTAAATCAAGGCGCGAAAACTGAAGCGTAACGGGGAAAATGTGCATCATTGCATCAGGCAGATAGTAATAGATATCGCGTGTCTTTTTTGGCAGCTTAAACTCCTTGCTATTAAGCGAATTTAAAAATAAATTTACATCGGTAGCGTTGTAGTCTTTCATCATTTGAGCCAAATTTGAGCCAAACTTTTCGATAAAATTTCGCTCGGTGTATTCAACTTCAAGACGAGCCATATTTGCAGAGCTTGTTTGAGGCTCACCAAGCGCAAAGCTAACGGCGAAATTATCCTTGCCAAGGTGCTTTCCGCCGTCAATTAGCGTCTTGGTATCGGCATAGTAACGAATAGGATAACCATAATCCCACCAAGCAAGGGTATAGTCCTCTCTATCTGCGACTTTTGCGAGTTTACTTAAGCTTTCAACCTCTTTTTGCACAAAAACGGTTGAGACTTTATAGCTATATATGTGCCAGATACAAGGAGATAGAGCTATCAATATCACACAAAGCATGCTAAGTCTGCTTAGGATTTGCGTTGATTTTATCGCATTTACGATCAGATAAGCAAGTCCAAACGATAGAGCAAAGGCGATGGCGAAATTAAAATAAGCGCCAAAGCTTATTTTGCTTGAAGGCATTAAAAGAGCTAAATTTTGTCCAAAAATCGGCGCACTCTCGCTCATATCGGCATAATATCTATCAAGATATACGCATAAAATGGCTATAAAAACGGCTAAAACAGCTACACAAAACTTTTTAAAATGCTTACTCTCTTTTAGCGAATTTACAACTAAATTTATGAGATATCCAAACCCAAGCGCCATAATAGGAACTGCATAAACGGTAAATCTAAGCCCTCCTTTAAGCGCTAAAAACCCCAGCAAAAGCATAGGCAAAGCAAGTAAAAACGAGCGAAATTTAAAGCTCATCATAACAGTGCCGACAAGAGCTAACATAAAGGTTAAAACATGCCCGCTGATACGCTGCGCAAAGGTTTCAAAAGGCACTATGCTTGACTCTCTAATGGTTTGATTTACGTTATAGTAATGAAACGTGAGTCCTGAGCTTTCGGCGACATCTCTAAAGAGATAGAATTTAACCTGAAACCAGATCGGATCAAGCCCTCCAAGGACGGCAAATAAAAGCAACACGGCAACACCTAGAGCCGTTACGGTTTTTTTATTCCAAATTTGAGGCTTAAAATAAATAAGCAGATATATAGCCAAAATCAGGGCAAATTTCTCGTAATACCCGATATTTGTAAGGGCGATTATCATAAAAATCAAAGCTTCGTAGTTTATCTTGTTTGCTCTATCAAAGATCAGAGTATAGAGCAAAAAGATCCCGATCATAGCCGAATTTAACGAAAACGAACTTGGATACCACCAGTGATAAAGAAGCATAAAAATCGGAATATATATGAGATTTGATCGCTCCTTAGTCTGCACAACCCTTATCATCGACCAAAGCGCAAAGACAGGAAGCACGATTACAAGCATATCGGTATCGTAATACCCCGCCATAGTACGGTTATAGTAGCTGTTTGCGATACTTGCGAGCAAAGCGGCCATAAAGCCTACTCTTTGCATGCCGTATTCGCGTGATATGAGTATAATCGGAACTACGATTAAGGAGCTAAAAAACACGCTCATATAAAGGATAATCGTCTCAAATTTAAAGGGCAAAATTCCCGCTAGAAAATAAGTAAGCGATGAGAGCGGACGACCGTAATAGCTTAGATCGTTTGGCTGATGAAAGCCCGCTATCATATCTCTTGCGCCCTCGGCAAAAGCGTATCCGTCGTTCGTGCTTATCATAAGCTGATCGTTCCAAAAAAAGGGCTCATAAGCGCTCGCCCAAGAGATCCAATACATCCTGCAAAGCACGCTAAAAACAAAGGCGACCGTAATCAATAAAAAGGTCTGCTTTGAAAATTTTATATTTTTTAACTCACTTACAAATTTATCTATCATTCAAGCCCTCTAAATAGCCTATAAGCTCATCGGCTATGGCATTTTTGTCAAAATTTTTAACGCGATTATACGCTTTTTTTTCATAACTTTCCCTCAAATTTTCATACATTAAAGCTTTTTGCATAGCTTCTTGCATGCCGCTTTCATCATCAACTCCAACTAAAATTCCGTATTCATCGTCACCCAAAAGCTCTCTAGCCCCGCTTTTGTGATCGGTTGAGATGATAAATTTCTCACACGCCAAGGCTTCAAGCAACACGTTTGAAAAACCTTCAAAACGAGAAGCGCAGACAAAACATTTGCAATTTTTTATAAATTTAAAGGGGTTTTTATCGGCTCCAAGCAGCCTTACTCTATCGCCGACTCCTAGTTTAAGGATCAAATTTTCAAGCTCATCTTTTAAGCCGCCTTTACCTAAAATCCCAAGAGTAGCGTTTTTATCATCTAAATTTGCGATTATTCTTATTAGCATGGCTTGATTTTTACCGCTATCAAGCCGCCCGATATTTAAAAAAAAGGGCTTAAATTCGCTATTAAGCGGTTCATTCGCAAGCTTTTTTATAAGATCTAAATCAAGCGCGTTATATAGAACTTTTACTTTAGAGCTATCACAGCCGAAATTTTCGACCAGATCGCGCGCATTGCCCTTTGCGTTTGCTAAAATCAAATCGGCTCTATTATAAAGCGCTTTTAGCAAAATTTTATTGGCAAATCCGCTAACTCCACGGTTATATATTACCGAAGGACAGCTTCTCTCGCTTATAACCATCCTGCCTTTAAGCCCCAAAACTCTAGCCATCAAAGCGATGTAACAGGGACGATTCATAAGCGCAAAGTGCGTATCGATCTTTAAATTCTCGCAAAGCTTTTTATATCTAAAAGCCAAACTCGGCAACGCAAAAAATAGTCTAAAAAGCTTTGAAATTCCGCCTTCATAAGGATTTGAGCGCTCTATGAAGTGAATTTTTACCTCACTTGGTATCTCGTAAGCTATAACTTCACTCATTAAAACTAAATGCACCTCGTAGCGTTTAACAAGCTCGCCAAGCAAATTTGAAACGACTCTTTCGGCGCCGCCTGACCCCATAGAGTAAAGAAATATCGCAAGTTTTTTCATAAGCCAAGCACTCTATCTATGACTTTAAGCCACTCTGCGCGAAAATTTTCAAGCTCAAATTCGCTCTTTCTAGCTCTTGCATTTACGATAAATTCCTGAGCTTTTTTCTCATCGTTTATCAGAATTTCAAGCTTTTTAGCAAATTCGCTCTCGTCATTTACATCGCACAAAAAGCCGTCAAATCCATCTTTAATGAGCTCGCTTGGACCGCATATGCAATCAACCGAAATTCTCGCGCAATCAAAAAATATAGCCTCTATAAGGATGTTTGAAAGCCCTTCGCTAAGGCTGGTAAGGGCTACGATTTTAGCTTTTTGATAGAAATTTTCTATATCTTTAACCGCGCCTAAAAATTCTACACTAACGCCCTTTTCATCGGCTAATTTTTGATACTTTTTAGTATCTCCGGATCCGCAAACTACGATCTTGTAGCCGTTTCGCCTGCTAGCGGGCACTAAAGCAAAGGCTTTTATAAGAAATTCAAGCCGCTTGTTTGAGCTTAAATTCGACGGAAACAAGATGATATTTTCTTTTGCTATTTTTTCATCCGCGCCGTTTGTCATAAAAAACGGATTTTTGATGACGGTTGAGTGTTTAAGCGCGTAAAAATCATAGTCGAATTTGGTTAAAAAGGTTACAAAATCGGCTCTTTTATAAGCAAGTTTAACAAGGGCTTTGCTGAGTAAATTTTTGTGATTTGTATGGTTGCCGTGCTCTGAAATAATCAGCTTTGTCTTCGTATCGGCAAGCGCTAGAGTGTAGGCTCCAAAGCCCGCAAAACTGATGATAAGATCAAATTTATTTTTTGAAAAGAATTTTTTAAATTCGACAAACGATTTGCGTAAAAAATTGCTCGTTTCAAGGTTTAAATTTGTCATTTTAACATCATCAAAAAACCCGTCTTCATCGCTTTTAAGCACGTTTAAAACGCTTACTTCAAAGCCGCTGTGTATAAGCGCGTCATAAAGAGCTCTTGCTACTTTGATACTGCCTCCAAACATATTTATATAGATAACAAGGCAAATTTTAGCCTCTCTCACGCCGCACCCTTAAGCCAAAGTCTAAATTTACTAAGCAGGGCGATAAAAGAGCTCGGAAAAGGGCTTAAAATAAGCATAACAATGGCTTCTTTTGTAACTTTTGCGCCAAGGCTTTTAAAGATATACTCATACGTCTTTTTATAATCGCCGCCAAATTTTGCGTAGTAAGCCGCCATCTTATATAAAATAGCTATGCGGCGAGGATCGACTACTTTAGCTTTTTCTTTAAGCAAATCAGCCATCAAAGCGTATCCCTTCATCGTTTTAAGAGGGTGTTTTGAAGAATTTACCGTAACGCTATCGCTTCTGTGAAACCTATAAATCCTAACCGCCTCATGTAGATAGTAAGCAGGAAAATCAAAAAGATATATCCAAAGCGTATTTTCACCTCCGTAAAGCCCTGCTTCAAAGCGTCTGCTTCCTATAGCTTCGCGCCTAAACATGACTAGAAATTCGCCAGTTATCTTGCCGTCATAATAATCTTGCCTGTTAATCTCTGCGCTTTCGTTAAGACCAAGGCCTGAAAATTTGCTTGTCTTTTCTCCGTTAATCTCAAAATAACAGTTCGCCCAAACGCTATGATAGCCCATATTTAGCGCATCTACCATCTTTGATATAGCGCCTTCAAGCAGCAAATCATCATCGTCAAGTATCACAAACGCATCGCCGCTTGCTTTGTCAAATCCGTTGTTTTTATTACCGTTTGGTCCGCGCTCGTAAGTTTCGTTAGTGAAGTATTTTACACACTCGAATTTAGCCTCATACTCTTTGGCAAGCTCTTTTGTTCCGTCGTTTGAGTTGTCGTCGGTTATTATGATCTCTTTGTTTTGATAATCTTGCGAAAGAGCGCTTTTTAAAGCCTCTTGAAATAAATTTTTGCGGTTGTAAGTAGGTATGATGATGCTGACTTTTAAATTTTGGTTCATAAATCTCCGTCTAAAAATATAAAAAAGTATATCAAATTTTAATTAACATAATTTTTTTATATTTTAACAGAGTTGTTTATAAATTCCATCCATTTTTTGTAAATTTGCTCTATTTTAAAATTGTCCGCTTTGAGATTTGCATTTTTTACGAATTTCTCTCTTAGTTCGTCATCTTGGACTAGAATTTGTATCTTTTCGCTAAGCGCTTTAACATCGTCGATAGGAACCAAAAAGCCGTCCACTCCATCCTCTATCAGCTCCACGGCTCCGCTTGTTGCGGTTGCGATCCTAGCGCAGTCAAAAAAGGTGCTTTCTATAAGCACGTTTGGCAAACCTTCGGTCTTGGAGCTTGAAACGATGATCTTTGAACGCTCGTAAAGAGAGGCTATATCTTCGGTTTGCCCCACGAATTCGACATCTATATGAAGATCGTGCGCTATTAGATCAAGTCGCTGTTTTTCGTCTCCCGAGCCTGCTATAACGACTCTGTAGTCCTTTAAAATATCCTTATCTATCAAGCTAATAGCTTTTAAAAATACATCACACCCTTTTAACGCCACAAGCCTGCCGACAAAAAGTATGATATTTTCCTTTGCAAGCCCTTTTTTGCTGGCCTCAAACATAGGGTTATACATGACGATTTTATTTTTTACGAATTTATAGTAGTCAAAATCACTCTTTGTAAGCACCGTAAGACCCGTCGCATAAGGATAAAGAAGGCGTCTTAGCACAACCCAAAGCTTTGGTTTTAAGAAGCTTGAGCTTGAGTGTTCGCTGATAAAAAGAGGCTTGTTTATAAAGAGGTTTGAGAGTATCACATTGATGTTCGTGCTATCCATAAAAGATATGATAACATCGAAATTTCCTTCCTTAATCAACTTTCGCTGATAAAAAAACTTCTTAATGCGCCTAAAGAAATTTACGAAAAAACCATTTCTAATCATCGGATAAGGAAGATCAATAAGCTTTATCCTCTCGTCGATATCGTAAAATGAGGGCTTGGAGTCGAATTTAAGCAAGGTTACGTCATGAAAATTTGCAAAATATCCCGACAATATCGCCATGACTCGCTCGGCTCCGCCGGCTTGCATTGTTGATATCACAAACAAAACTCTCATTCTTATCTCCGAAATTTATTTTAAACCTTGCAAAAAAACAATTAAAATTTATAAAAATGAAATTTTAATTTTATAAATTTCATCCTTTATAACCGCTTACTTCTATCTTTTAAAAATTCTCTCATAGCCTTTAAATTTGGCTTCAAACCTAGTGGCTAAAACGTATTTTAGCGAATTAAAGTAAGCTTTTAAACCCTTTTTGCCATACCCTCTTGAGTCTCTAGCTTCTTGTATGTTTGAATCGCTCAAATCGCTAGGGTGTTTAAAAATATCGCTAAAATACATCTTGGTATCGCTTTTTTTAAGCAGATAACTCCAAAAATCAGCCGTGCAAATCGCTTCTTTTTGAGTATCAAGCAAAGCCTTTGCGCTATTTTTATTTACTGCATAAGCTACGGTGCCGTAAACGCTTACATGCGAATGCTTTGAAACTAGGTAAAAATTCTCGGCAAGTTTTTTGCCAAATATGCTAAATCTAGCCGTAGAGACATTTTGGCAACCGCACATCAGGATAGAATTTTCACTCATCTTCTCTGCTAACTCAAAGGCTTTTTTAATGCCTTCATCATCTCCTATAACGTCATCTTCAAGTATCAATGCGGTTTTGGCGTCGCTTTTTAAAAACTCCTCATAAGCCTTCATGTGAGAAAGCGCACATCCTATCTCGGCAGGACTTAAAAGCCTTTGATATGCCTTAAACGAAGCTAGAGCATAGCCAAAATACTCCTTTGCGCTCATAACCCTGCCGTCAATCGCATCGATTAACTCGAATTTATCATAGCTATTAAAACGCTCTTTAAGCTTATGCCTGCGAGCCTCATCGCTTTTTAAAGAGATTAAAAAAATTTGATTATCCACTTTAAATCCTTTTAACTCTATTTTTTATCTTTTCTACTAAAATTTTTCGCTCATAGGCGTTAAAGATCAAAAACAAATTTATAGCGTATCCTAAAACCAAAAACGTAAGCGAATAGCAAATAAATCCGCTCCAAGCAGTAATCGCAACAAATTTACCAAGCCCAAAAAAAGCTGCGCAGGTTAGTGCAAATACGGCTAAATTTTTAAAAAAGACAAGATAAAAAGTGCTTAGTTTTATCTGCAAATTTAAAGCGGCATTCATAATATCAAAGCATATTATACGTATGCTATAAAAGGCGGCACCTATGATAGCAATGCCGTAAATTCCGTAATCGCTAAATTTCAAAATGCAAATTTGAGCCGTTATAACGCTACATCCTAAAATCATATTTGCAATCGCAGGGCGGCGCAGCTTGTTTGTAGCGCTATCTATGTTAAACAGGGCAAACACATAGCTGATAAAAACCGTCGGCACAAGCGTAATCATCGAAAGATTGTAGATAAAATTTACCTCATCTATGGCTTTAAAAGGAAGCCAAAGCGTGTAAAATTCTCGCCCAAACACGATAAAAACGGCAGTTGGAGCGCTTGCTACAAAGGCGACCACACGCATTGCAAATTTAGCTTCAGCCACAAGCGCAGGGATGTTGTTATAAGAGTAAAGCTGCACGAATTTAGGCGCAAAGATCGTGCTAAGCTGCGCTACAAAGCTTTCTAGGATGATAGGAGCCGCCTTTGCTACGGCTAGGATTCCGGTTAAATTCGCGTTTAAAAAGATATTGCATATAAATAGATCCATGCCCGTTAAAAGTATGCGATTTAAGGCGTTAAAGCTGTTCCAAACGCCCGAGCTTGCAAGCTCTTTTATCATAGTAAAGTTGAAATTTTTAAGGTTAAATTTAAGCTCGGGAGTTATGCGAGCGGATATAAAAACGGTGCTAAAAAACACAAAGAAAGAGGCCCCAAGAGCCGATATCGCTATATAGGCTATCATAGGTTTTAGAAAGTAAAAAAGCGCCACTATCAAAGCTGCCAAAATAGCGCTTGAAACGGCATTGCGAATAGAGATAAGATATAGTTTGTTTCGCACAAAAGCGCAAACCGATATAACGCCGTTAAAAAGTCCTACGCAAAAATTTATAAAATAAAATATAAAAGTAAGCCTAACATCGCTTATAAGATACTCAGGTACGTTTAAAACGCGAGTTAAATTTAGGATAAAGATAGCCGAAAAAATGGCAACGGCAAATGAAAATATGATATTTACGACTAAGACCGAAGAGTAGTAGTCATTTGCCTTTTTGATATCGCCTCTGTGCCACTCGTAAGCGACAAAACGGCCGCTAACGGAATTTATAGCTACCGTGATGATTGAAGCGTATGAAACTATGGCGTTAGCAAGCCCCACAAAACCGTAAGCCTCGTTGCCAAGGCTTTTTAAGATATACGGCGTTAAGAAGAAATTTATCCCTAAAGATACGATAAAAACAACTATGGAGCTGATTAAATTTATAAACAAATTTCAAAGTCTCGCATCTGCTTTTGGATAGATATTTTTGATGTCGTAAACCAGGGCGCCATCCAAATTTATACCCTTAAATTTATCGTGAGCCACGGCTATAACTACGCAGTCATAACCGCATGCATCATAGCTTTCAAGCGGCGTTATAGAATACTCTCTTTGCACTTCATCCGCACTTACCCACGGATCATAGACATCAACCCTGCAACCAAACTCTTTAAGCTCGTTTATAACGTCTATAACGCGAGAATTTCTTATATCAGGGCAGTTTTCCTTAAAGGTAAGGCCAAGCACAAGAATTTTAGCATCGCTTATCTTGACATCACTTTTTATCATCAGTTTTATGATCTCGCCTGCTGCGTATTTGCCCATATTATCGTTTATCCTGCGGCCAGCTAAAATCATCTCGGGATGAAATCCAAGTTCCTGCGCTTTATGAGTTAAATAGTATGGATCTACTCCGATGCAGTGTCCGCCGACTAAACCCGGGCGGAAATTTAAGAAATTCCACTTGGTGCCGGCGGCTTCTAAAACTGCGTTGGTATCTATAGACATTTTATTAAAGATCATTGCAAGTTCATTTATAAAGGCTATATTAATATCTCTTTGGGTGTTTTCTATAACCTTTGCAGCCTCTGCTACTTTGATACTTGGCGCTTTGTGAGTTCCGGCTGTGATTATGCTTGCATAAATTTGATCTATCTTGTCGGCTATTTGTGCCGTCGAGCCTGAAGTAATCTTTTTAATCTTAGTTACGGTATGCTCTTTATCCCCCGGATTTATGCGCTCGGGCGAATAGCCGCAGTAAAAGTCCTCGTTAAATTTAAGCCCAGAGCGCTCCAGTATCGGCACGCAAATTTCTTCGGTAACTCCGGGATAAACCGTGCTTTCATAAACTACTATATCGCCTTTTTTAAGCACTTTTGCCACACTCTCACTAGCTTTTATAACAGGGGTTAGATCGGGGCGCTTATTTTTATCAATCGGAGTTGGAACCGTTACGATAAAAAACTCGCACTCTTTTATATCTTCTAGCTCTGTACTAAATTTCATACCGTTTTTTATGGCTTGTTTCATCTGGTCGCTATCAAGCTCTAAGGTTCTATCAAATCCGCTTTTAAGCTCATCTATGCGAATTTTATTGATATCAAAACCGACTACATCATACTTTTGACTAAAAGCTGCAGCAAGAGGCAACCCAACGTAACCAAGTCCTATGACCGCTATTTTCATATTAATTTGCTACCTCCGCATTTTTTTCATCGATTTTTTTATAAATTTTATACTTTACGATAACATCTTTAGGCGCTTTAATGACAATAGGCATATAGCTATCGTAATCAAGCACTTTTGTAAAAGAATAATGCACAAATTTTTTCTTCTTTTTATTATCGGGACACATCATCATAGTTGAAGCAAGCTCGGCTTTATCGTTAAATTCATAAAGCGCTATAGGCTCTTTTGAAGATTTTTCTTTAAGTTTTCCGCCTTCTAAAAAATGCTTATTGCAATCAACCTCAAGCTCTTTGCCAAATATCAGCTCAATCTTATAATCCATTTGATTTTCAAGCTTATCAAGCTTTATAGTGTTTTTTACAAAATTTTGCCCGCCAAGCATAAATGCCGGCAACATTAATAAAAACATGAATTTTTTCATGATTTTACTCCTATTTGAAAATATTTAAATCCTAGTTCTTTTAAAAATTTGGCGTTATATTGATTTCTTCCGTCAAATATAACCGCACCTTTCATCCTTTTTTTCATCTCGTCAAAATCAGGCGATCTAAACTCGCTCCATTCCGTTAAAAGCACCATGCAGTCGCTGTTATCAAGTGCGTCATACTTGCTTTTAGCATATTTTATATTTGAGTTTGGCAGATATTTTTTAGCTTCATTTACCGCTTTTGGATCATACGCCATGATTTGCACATCCTCGTTTTCAAGCAAATTTATAAGGGTTAGCGAGCTAGCTTCTCTCATGTCATCCGTATTTGGTTTAAAGGCAAGCCCCCAAAGAGCTATCTTTTTGCCCTTTAAATCTCCCTTAAAAAACTCGTAAATTTTATCGAACAATACTCTCTTTTGCGCTTTATTTCGCACTTCAACCGCATTTAAAAGCTCAGGCTCAAATCCATTTTGTCTAGCCGTATATATCAGAGCTTCCACATCCTTTGGAAAGCAGCTTCCGCCGTATCCGCACCCAGGATAGATGAAGCTATATCCTATGCGCGAATCGCTTCCTATGCCCTTGCGCACTAAATTTACATCCGCTCCGACCCTCTCGCAGATATTTGCTATCTCGTTTATAAAGCTTATTTTAGTTGCAAGCATAGAATTTGCCGCATATTTCGTCATCTCGGCAGACTTTACGTCCATTGCGATAAATCTATCGTGATTTTTCATAAAAGGCGCATAAAGCTCTCTCATCACCTCTTCGCCCCAACTGCTGCTAGAGCCTACTACAACGCGATCGGGCTTTAAAAAATCCTCAATCGCGGCACCCTCTTTTAAAAACTCTGGATTGCTAACAACTTCAAATTTTATATCCGCACCTCTTTTTTTAAGCTCGTTTGCGATAACTTCGCTTACCTTCTCGCCTGTTCCAACAGGCACGGTTGATTTATCGACGATAATCATAGGATGACTCATGTGCTCGCCTATGCTTTTTGCAACTTGAAGGACATATTTAAGATCCGCTTGCCCGTCAGCCCCCATAGGCGTACCAACTGCGATAAAAAGCACATTTGCATGAGCTAAAGCCTCTTTTATATCGGTGCTAAATTTTAGCGTTTCGTTAGCAAAACACTCGGCCACCATCTCGGCAAGCCCGGGCTCATATATAGGCACGACGCCCTCTTTAAGAGCTTTTATTTTTTTTTCATCGACATCCACGCATATTACGCTATTTCCCATTTTAGCAAAGCAAGCTCCGCTAACAAGTCCTACATAACCCGTTCCTACAACTGCTATCTTCATATTTTCCTTTCCCAATCAAGCGCGGTTTTAACGATAAGCGCCAAATCATCGCGCTTTGGTTTCCATCCCGTTAAATTTCTAATCTTTTGTGATTTTGCTATAAGCACGGCAGGATCTCCTGCGCGGCGTGGCGCATCTACTACTTTAAAATCAACTCCGCTAACCTCTTTAACCGTTTTTATCACGTCTCTTACGCTAAAACCTCTTGCGTATCCGACATTAAAGATTTCGCTGGCTCCATTTTCAAGGTATTTTAACGCCGACAAATGCGCATCGGCAAGATCGCTCACATGGATATAGTCTCTCACGCAAGTGCCGTCATCCGTGTCATAATCGCTTCCAAACACACTCATACTATCTCGCTTGCCAAGCGCCGTTTGTGTTGCTATTTTGATAAGATGAGTGGCGTTTGGATAGTTTTGTCCGATAACGCCTTCTTCATC
>JAUNLC010000018.1:0-4022 GCA_030532465.1 Campylobacter sp.
TAATTCGTGAGCTGGAATTATATAAGAGCAAAGCTTAAAGGGAGGTTAAAAAATATACTTTTCAAAGATAATTTACTATAACAAATCCTGTTTCAGGAGTTATTGTTATTTCTGCTGATTTTTTTTCTGCAGTAAAAGTTATTTTGCAAATATCGCCAAATTTTAAAATCCTATCATATCCTCTTTCAGCCCCGCCTACACCTCCAGTTGTCGTAGTGCTTACTGATAGCATAGGCCTTCCAAATTCGTCAAAAGATATAGTTTGTACATCTTTGCATGCATCAGAAAATTTAACCTCTTGTATCCCAAAAGTTTTTCCTATATTAAATTTAGGGCTAATATTTTTGCAAAAAGATCCGCCTCCACTCCAACCTGCACTCATATATTTAGTTGGATTCTGCGGATCTTTAGCTACTTCAGTTTCTGAATTCAAATTCCCACTTACACTTTTATCTGTATATATACTATATCTCCACTCTTTAGAACCACAAACATTTACTTCATTAAAGGTGATACTCCATCTCTTTTTATACCAGCTACTATCATTAGGATCAAACCGATTATCCTGCATAGCAAGGTGTTGAGTATATCTGATATGAGAAACTATTTGATCGACAGCTTCGGCTAGATTATCACGCTCAAGTCTTGGTATGGCCATAGCCGCCAAAATTCCTATAACAACTATAACAACAACAAGTTCAAGCATAGTAAAGGCTTTTTTCATCTTTTTATCTCTCTTTGATATAGTCAAATTTGGCTATGGGTTTATTAAATTTTTCAACGGTTATATTAGCATAATTTTCTTTTAAATCTAAATTTATAAGTTTTACTTCACCGTTTTTAATCCCGTAAAATTTAAGTCTAAGAGCAAGTCTTGCATCATCGGTATAAATTTTATCTATGCCTATTTTTTTCAGTTCATTTGAGAGCTCTTTTGCTACATGATATTTATAGGCAAAGTGTTTTTTGGGATTTTGCATAAATTTATAAAAAACCTCATTAAAAAGTGCGATAGAAAAACTAAATACCAAAGAAATAGTAACAAAAGCCGCTAAAATTTTATAACCTCTTCTAAACATAGGAAGTCTCACGCGATAAGAGTTAAAAAACACCCTTACCATTAAAGGCGTGGCTATAACACAAAACGGTAAAAAATTTTCAAGCTGAAGACGCTGCCTAATAGAAAGAGTCATGCAAAGACAAAACGAGGTGATAACTACAAACCAAAGCAAGCTCTTTTGCTCTTTAATCCAAATTCGATAAATAGAATATACGAAATAAAAAAATACAAAAGGCGAAAAAACGGCCGCAAATATACTAATGGTGTCTAAAAAATATCCGCTTGGTTTTCCGCCCGTTTCAAAGCCGTGCAGGTAAAAGCATAGCCCAAAAAACACCGCTGAAATCCAAGTTATTTTAGCATCTCGTCTAAAAATTCCAAATATAAAAAGAGCTAAGAAAAATACTAAAAAAGAGCCGCTTATAAAGGTAAGCAAGGATAAAAGAATATAAAATAGCAAAGTCTGTCTAAGCTGATAAAGATAGATACAAAACAAGCTTAATACGATAATAATTCCGGCGTCATTGACTAAAATCGCAGAGGCTAAGACTCCCGGAAGTAGAATAAACAGCAAAACGCTTACGACTCTATCGAATTTTCGCTTTAAAATAACCTTTGAGACCTTATAAAGCAAAACCACGCTAAAAAGATGAGATATTATGAAAGGAAGTCTTAGGGCATAATCATTTTGTCCAAAAACATATACGAAAAGTCTTGCCAAAACTCCTGAAATACTGTCCGAGTTAAAAAATATCTCGGCTTCATAATAACTTATACTAAGAGTAGAAACACCGTAGAGCAAAAGCAGCACATCAATAGCGCAGATAATAAATATCAAAAAGGCTTCGGAATTTAATAGTGCGTGCTTTGCTCTCATTATTTTAAAATTTCAAATATGGATATCCCAGAAAAATTCAACCCACTCATTAGCCTCTTTTATCTTAAATTCAGGCAACAAAAGAGCTTTGGTCTTATAAAAAACGGTGGCTATTTTTATTTGGATATGCGGATATCTTTTTAAAAGCTCTCGCTTTATCTCGACTATGCTTTCGCCCGTATCGATGATATCATCAACTAGCAAAATTTTTGTAAATTCGCTAAGATCAGGAACGTTGAAAATTTCAATCGTATCAAGCTTTTTGGTATCCTCGTAATGGATGGAATTTAAGGTAAAAAGGTTTCTTTTATTAAGCGCAACGGCAAGCGAATGACCCAAAGTAAGCCCTCCTCTAGCGATTGCGAGTATCACTTCGGGATCAAAATCGCTTCTGATCTCCTTGGCTAAAACCCTAACATCTTTTTCAAACTCTTCATATGGATAATATATCATCTCTTCTCCTTACTGAACCCAAAATACTATAAAGCTAATTAAAGCAAGCACGATTACTCCGAGATTTATATACTCAAATTCCCTTCTTAAAAGCCTTATTATCAAATACGCCAAAAATCCGCAAGAAAGACCGTTTGTAATCGAATATGTCAAAGGCATAATAACAACTATCAAAAACGCCGAAACGCTAATGGCGGGATCTTTAAAATTTACATGCGAAAGCTCGCTAAACATAAGCACGCCAACCATGACAAGTACCGGATATACCGCATTTGAAGGAATAGCCTTAAAAAGAGGCAGCATAAATACGGTAAGCACGAAAAGCAGTCCGCAAACAACGGCGGTAAGTCCCGTTCTTCCGCCCTCTTCCACTCCGCTTGCACTCTCTATGAAAGACGTTGTAGTACTTGTGCCTACCATAGAGCCTACTACCGTGGCTACGGCGTCCGCCTCAAGCGTCTTTTCAAGCTTTTTTATACCCTCATCGTTCTCTTCGTTAAATATACCCGCTCTATTTCCAACGCCTGCCAATGTTCCAACCGAGTCAAAAAGATCGGTAACGAAAAAGGTGATGATAACGGGTAAAAGAGCAAGAGAAAATGCACCGGTTATATCAAGCTCTAAAAATATCGGAGCTATAGAGGCTGGAAGAGAGAAAAATTCTGTCGGATAAGGCGAAATTTTAAACACCCAAGCAACTACGGATGTAGCAAGTATGGCTAGTATAAACGCGCCCTTTAACCTCCAAGCCCAAAAAGCGATAACAAAAAGTAGTCCGATAAGCCCCAAAGCCACGCTTGTATCTTTTAAATTTCCAAGTCCGACCAAAACGGCGTCGTTATTTACTATAACGCCCATTTGTTGAAGCCCTATAAAGCTTATAAATACGCCTATGCCCGCACTTATGGCGCGGCGGAGGTCAAGCGGGATCGATTTGATAACCCAAATTCTAAAATTTGTAAAAGAGAGAACTAAAAATATGATACCCGAGATAAACACAACCCCAAGAGCCGTTTGCCAAGGAATTTTCATACCGATAACAAGACCGAACGTAAAGTAAGCGTTAAGCCCCATGCCGACACTCATTGCCACCGGCGTATTCGCCCAAAGTCCGTTAAGCGCGGTTGCAAAAAACGTGATAAGCGCGGTTGCCGTGATAAGCGCATCCATAGGCATGCCCGCCTGACTCATGATGATAGCATTAACAGGCACTATATACATCATCGTAAGAAATGTAGTAAGTCCCGCGCCAAGCTCTTGCTTGACACTGCTGCCGTGCTCTTTTAGTTTAAAATAATCCATCCTCTCTCCTTCTTAGTAAATTTTTATCTCGTTATAAAGACTGTCGCGCTCAACGGCCGTAAAACCGGCGCTATCGATAAGTTCGGTAAAGCTTTTTATATCCATACCCGTTGCGCTCTTTGCCCCTGCAGCGCTTTGAATACTCTCTTTTTCAATAGTTCCGTCAAGATCGTCCGCACCGAATTCCTGCGCAACCATAGCCAAATTTATAGTAGAAGTCGCCCAGTAAGCCTTGATATGAGGCACATTATCAAGCACAAGCCTTGCTATAGCCATAGTCTTTAAGATCTCAAGCGAACCTATAAATTTGCTAACTTTTATGAAGTTATT
>JAUNLC010000018.1:4122-33248 GCA_030532465.1 Campylobacter sp.
GGCATGCTATCTACGCCGTATTGGATCATCTTACCGATCACATCCTCGTAGCTTAAGCCGTGATGACGCGACAAGAAATCAACCTCCGCCGCGGTTAAGGCTTTGATATGTAGGCTTGGAAAAGCCTCTTTTATCTTTTTAAAAATTTCCAGATACCACTGCCAGCCGGTATTTGGGTTGTGCGCCGATACTATATGAATCTCTTTTACACCGTTTTTTACGCTATTTTCAACGACTTTTAGTATCTCGTCATGGCTCATCGTATAAGGATTTGGATTTTTTCTATGCGAGGAAAATGCACAAAATTTGCAAACATCCGCACAGATATTTGTAGGATTTATATGGCGATTGACGTTAAAAAAGACCTTTTTGCCGTGAAGTTTTCGGCGTTTGGCATTTGCGAATTTTCCCAAAGTGAAGAGATCAAGCTCATAAAGTTTTAAACACTCTTCACGCGAAAGCCTCTGCCCGTTTTGTAATTTTTCAATCAAATTTGTCAATTTTGCTCTGTCCGTTTTAGAAATAATAGAGCGATTATAGGTAAAAAAAGCTTTGTTTTTGCAAAATTTCAGTATTATTTATAAAAATTTGCGAAAGGCGCGTATGCAAAAAACGGCTTTAAAGAAGGAAAAAATAGATTTTTTAGAGCTAAAAGAGAGATTTAAAAATTATGAGCAAAATTTAAAATCCGAGCTAAAAAAGTTGCAAGGAAAGGGTTTTGTAAATTTCATCTCAAAGGAGAGCGATGAGATTATAAGGCTGTATTTAAATGCGGTTTTAAAAGAAATTTTTGATGACTTTTTGCCTGAGATCGACAAAATTCCCGTCTGCATAATCGCAACCGAAAAATACGCCCAAAACCTAGTTAGCCTAAGCTCGATACTTGAGATACTAATCGTTTATAAAAACTGCGACGGCTTTAATATAAGGCAAATTTTAAAGCTGCTTCTTAACGCCCTTAATGAGTGCGGGCTAAATTTAAATATAAAAACGGTAGAGATTGGCTTGATAGTACAGACGTTTAAAAACGACTTTAAAGCTAAAGCCGCACTTAGCAAAATTCGTTTCATCGCCGGTTCAAAATACATGTATAAGCTTGCAAGAGCCGAAATTTACGTAGCCAGAGAGCATGATAAGCAAGAAAATTTAAAACACTATATGAAAATTTTCGGCGCCTTTGACGAGATAAAAAACCTAAATCAAGAGCCTAATTTAAAACTAGACTTTGGCGGAAGCGACGAGATTTATTATATGACTTGCGCGTTAAACGGTTTTGAAAACGAGATCAGCTTGCGCTCGCAGATGCTTAAATTTATCGACGAAAAGGAGCTTAGCGCTCTAAATTTGGCGATTGATTTCATACTTTGCATAAAATCGGCTCAAAATTTACTATCAAATTCCGATAATTTTAGCCCTTGCAACTTAGACGAGATAACGACTCTAATGCAGACAAAATCAAAAAAGAGTCAAGAAACAGGCAGCATCATCTCTCAAAAACTGCTTAGCTGCATGCATACGGTCGGAGTTTATGCAAGATATCTTACAAGCTCTCTTTACCGCTCAAATTTCGCTAGCGAAATAGGCTTTAACGAGTTAAAAACCGCAAGGCTGAAAAACGGATTTTATCGCGTTAAAAACACTATTTACGCACCGCGTCATAAAAGAGCTAAAAGCTTAAATTCGCTGCTTTTAGAGCTACTTGAGCTTGGAGATGTGGATTATAAATTTGATATAAGCGTGATTTTTTATATGAAAAGGGCTGCCGTTAAAAAGAGCGAAGGCGAAAAAACTATTGAAAATTTTAAAAAGCTCTTATACAAAAACAACAGCCACTGCATAATCAAAGCTCTACTTGATGCGGAAATTTTGCTTAGTATAATTAAACCGATGGAGCACACAAGGCATCTTGCGGTATTTGACGGGTATCATAAATTTAGCGTTGACGAGCACTGCTTAACCACTCTTAAATTTCTTGAAAACATAAAAGATAAATTTATAAGATCGCTTTATGACGAGCTTTGCATGGAAGGCAAAACCATGCTAAAGCTAGTCGCTTTGCTGCATGACGTAGGCAAAGGCTTATCAGGCGATCATAGCGTAGTCGGTGCAAATATCTTTAGAGCTTACGCAATGAAGTTAAATTTAAGCCAAAAAGCCCTAAATATAGGCGTTATATTAGTTAGATACCATACACTGATGAGCGATACGGCAAATCGCGAGGACATATACAATCAACGCACGATTTTTAGCTTCATATCAAAACTAAACGATAAACAGACTTTAAAACTGCTTTACATCATGACTTATTGCGTTATAAACGCTACTAACGATAAGCTTTACACCCCATATATAGCAAAACTTTTGCGCGAGATATATCTCATATCGCTTGAGAGCTTTGAGTCTGAAAATTTGCTTGATGAAGCCACAAGAAGAGCCAAAAAAGAGCATAGCATAAGGCGAAACGGCGAATTTATGAAGTTGAATGAAAATTTAAAGCAAAAGATATTTCAAATCCCTTCGAATTTGCTCTTTATCAAATATCAACCCTCAGACATTTTAAGCATCGTAAATTTGGCGCAATCAACAAAACAGCTAAGCGTAATAGCCCAAAATCATCAAAATTTCAGCTTGAAAATCATCATCAAATTTCATCCGAATTTAGCTCTTACGCTCTCGAATTTAGCGCATCTGGATCTTGCTTATATGGAGATTTTCGAGCTGTTTGACGATAAATTTTACGTAAGACTTGAATTTAATAAAAACGTTAAGACAAGCGAGCTTGAAAATGTAAGAAATTTGATTGAGAATTCTCTTAAAAACTACGGAGAGATAAGCGTTTCAAAACCGACGATATTAAAAGACGAGTTGATTTTTGATACTAATCATTCAAAAGATTACGCTAAACTTTGCATCAATGCAAAAGATCAGCGAGGGCTTATGGCTTACGTGATGGGCGTTTTTGAGAGTTTAAACCTAAAAATAGCAAGCGCTAGGATTCAAACTATCAAAAACCGCACGCGCAATCTCTTTTTGATCGAAAAGGGCGGCGAGCCATCTTTTGATAGGGATGAAATTTTAAATTTATTAATAAGCGAGTAAATATGTGTGGAATAGTTGGATATATAGGCGATAAAGAGAAAAAAGAGATTATCTTGGGCGGATTAAAAGAGCTTGAGTATAGAGGCTACGACTCTGCGGGCATGGCGGTCATGAGTAAAGATGAGATAGCCTACTTTAAAGCTGTCGGCAAGCTTGAAAATTTGGTTAAAAAATGCGAGGATTTTAGCTCAAGCGGATTTGGCTTGGCTATAGGACACACGCGTTGGGCTACGCACGGAAAACCTACCGAGATAAACGCCCATCCGCATATTGGCGAGCACTCTTTTGTCATTCATAACGGTATCATCGAAAATTATAAGGAGATAAAAGACGAACTTGAGGCAAAAGGGGTTAAATTTCTAAGCCAGACCGACACTGAAGTCATAGTTCATCTGTTTGAAGAAATTTTAAAAGAGAAAAAAGATGTTTTTGAAGCCTACAAGGCGACTATCGCGAGGCTTGAAGGCGCTTATGCGACGCTTCTTATAACCAAACTTGAGCCAAATAGGATATTTTTTGCTAAAAACGCCGTTCCTTTGATAATCAGCAAAAATTCATCGGGCGAAGTGTTTTTTGGCTCTTCGGATGCCGCTCTTATAGGAATTTCGGATGAAGCTATCTATCTTGAAGACGGGATGTTTGGTTATGCGGGATTAAACGAGATAAACGTTTTTAAAGATGATAAAAGATTGAATTTGGCCTTTACAAAACTTCCTAAAGATAAGGCTTACGCTCAAAAAGAGGGCTATAAATTCTTTATGGAAAAAGAAATTTACGAGCAAAGCGGCGTAGTCGCAGAAACCTTAATGGGTCGTATCAAATCAGATAGAGTTAGCCTCGATGAGCTTAGCGGCGACTTTTTAGAAGGCATTAACGATATCATATTTTGTGCTTGCGGAACCAGCTATCACGCAGCGCTTGCGGCAAGCTATCTGTATGAGCGGATAGCTAAAATTCGCGCCAAAGTCGAGATAGCAAGCGAATTTCGCTACCGCGAGCCGATCTTAAACAAAAGCTCGCTCTTTATCGTCATATCTCAAAGCGGCGAGACGGCAGATACTCTTGAAGCGCTCAAAATAGCCAAAAACGCAGGACTTAAGACGATAGCAATATGCAACGTAGATAACTCTTCCATAGTCCGCCTTGCAGATACTGCCATACTAACTAGAGCGGGTATAGAAAAAGGGGTTGCGAGTACAAAAGCCTTTGCAACGCAAGTCATCACGCTTTGGCTGCTTTGCTTGCAAATCGCGCAAATCAAAAAGACAATCGACGCAAACACTTTGAAAAACGAAATTTCAACCCTGCTTCATATACCGAAAATTCTAAACATAGGCTCAAATTTGCAAGAGAAAATTCGCCGTTTAGCCAAACATTACCTGCACGGACACGGATTTTTCTTTATCGGACGAGATATATTCTATCCGCTTGCGTTAGAGGGCGCGCTTAAGCTTAAGGAGATAAGCTATCTACACGCCGAGGGCTATCCCGCAGGAGATATGAAACACGGGCCCATAGCCTTGGCTGACGAGAGGCTATTTACTATCGCCTTGCTTCCTCAAACCACGCTTTATGAAAAAAGTAAGAGTAACGTCGAAGAGCTTGCGGCGCGCGATGCTTATATATTGGTAATCTCGCCAAAAGAGTTTGAGCTAAGCGATGATTTTATCAAAACCAGCGAGCAAACTCATCCTATGGCGGAATTTTTCGAGATGATGATAATCCTTCAAATTTTCGCCCTTGAGATAGCTCTGCGCCTTGGAAATGACGTTGATATGCCAAGGAATTTAGCTAAAAGCGTAACGGTGGAGTAGGCTTAACCTACTCTGCTTAAATTTAGCCTCAAATTTATCATTCCAAAACTAGACAAATAAACTAAATTTATTTAAATCTTCAAAAACAAAAACGATATAATATTTGCAAATCAATTCTTGGAGGTTATATGGAAAATTTTGATTTTAATAGCATGAAAAAGAGTAGCTTTGCTGCAAATGTAGATAAATTTTGGGCTGAATTTGAAAAATCTGTTGATGAGATCAAGGCTGATTTAAAGGCGCAAAATTTTGAAGAGGCTATGAAAAAGACGGATCAAAAGCTTAAATTTTGCCTAAAAGAGCCGTTTTTTATGATGGGAATTGCAGGTGATAAAGTTGATTTGGTTCTTACGCCCGAAGGGCTAAAGCATAGATTGTTTTGGCTTGAATTTATACAAAAACAGATGCCAAATTCTCTGAAAAACAAGGCTATATGCACACTTGGCAAGCAAAGAGCGAACAGAAAAACGGCGATTAAAATGTATGATTACGATGTGGCTATCGAAGATGTATTTGTGGACGCTTTTATAGAGGATGAGAAATGGCTTAACTTAAAAATATATAATGAAAATTTGGCAAAACTTCTAAACGAAGATGAAAATGCCGCTTATAATCTAATCTACATACTCCTTGATAACGCGATTGGCGAAATTGCGGTGATAAATTTGCTTAACGATCTTGAAATCTCGCCAAATCCTCTCAAAGAGGCGATATCTCTTGCTGATCTGCCAAAATTTATAGATGAAAATTTTGGCGAAGAAACATCGGCTGATCCGCAAAAAAGATTTAGCTTATACGAACTTCAGCCGCAATCAAACAAGATAAGAGAGGATGTGTTTATCGGCGGCACCTGCCTTATCGGTCTTATCAACGAATACTTAGACGCTCGGAGTGAAATTTATGAAGAGGCTTTTGAAAATGAGATTAAAATCTGCTTTTTAGCCATAGATCACGGCGGCGATGCAAAAAGAGGTTTTGAATTAAGATCAAATATCGAAGACGAGATAGAAAATATAAATCAAGAGTGGCTAGTTCATATAGGAGGAGCTACCGGAGAGGGTTTTGCATACATTGATCTGATATGCTTTGATGAGGAAAAGCTTAAAATTTTAGTCGAAATTTTAAGCAAAAAATATGATACGGATATAAAAATTTACGATTTTAAGAGGGACTAAAGACTAAATTTGTGCTATTTGGTTAAATTTGATAGCACAAATTCACCTCTGAAATCCTAAAATTTCAGCCAACTTATCTTGAGCGAATTTATCAAAATCACAAATCGTTATAACTCCATCTTTTTGGCAAATTTTCTCCTCGCTAAATTCGCAATACTCTTTAAGAGCGTTTTTATATCCTGCTCTAACGCAGGCGGTTTTGCCTTCCAAAAACCCAGCTGCACCGTAAATAAGCGCGCCTAAATCAAAAGCGATTTTAAGCTTTGCGCTTGAAGCGCTTTTAATCCAGCTTAAAAATATCTCGTCATATCTAAGCGTAAGAGTTCCAAGCCCGTTTGGAATAATGATAGTATCGTATCCATAAAGGCTCTCGCCGTAAATTTGAGGAGAAATTTTAAGCCCGTGTTCGTCGGCTATCTCGCTTTTAAAAGCGCAAATTTTCACATCACTTCTTAAATTTGCGGGAAACATCTGCCAAACTTGAGCCAGACTTAATAAATTTATCTTATCGTAAATCACGATCGCCGTTTTCATAAATTTCCTTTTTTCATAAGTATAGATTTTAAAAGATTAAAATTCAATTGTGATCAAATTTAACCCGACTCTTAGCCAAATAAACATAAAATAAACCAAAACTACAATCAAGGCGCAAATATGATATATAAAGACGAATTTATCTTTATCGAGCAAGAAAAAAGTGAAATTCCTTGGATTAAAATTTTTACAAATAAGCCTTACGTCGAGCTTAGCGACTGCGATGAAGATACCAGAAACAGGCTTTTTAAAGCGCTTTTGATGGCCGAAAAAACTATGATAGAGTTTTATAAACCCAAAAAGATAAATATCGCAAGCTTTGCAAACTACGTTGCCAGAGTGCATTTTCACATCATGGCGCGATTTGAAACGGACAGCTTTTTCCCCGAGTGCATGTGGGGTAAAAAACAGCGCGAAGGAAGGTTAAATTTGCCCGATTTTGACGAATTTTGTAAAATTTTAGTTAAAAGGCTAAAAGATGAATAAAAAATTTACAATCAGCCTTGCGCTAACCGCCGTAGGATTAATGTGCTTTTTGATATTTTACTGGGTCGAATATGAAAAAGAGGTCGAGATAGAAAATATCAAAAAATTTCTTGACTTTCAAACGCAAATTTTAAATAAAAATATAGAAGAAGAAAAGCTCTCTGCAATGACGGTTGCGGTGCTTCTTTCCGAAAGCGAAAGTATAAAAAACTGCTTTTTGGAGGACAATAGAACTCATTGCATGGATGTCTTGCACGATTTTGCACACACTCTTTCTCAAGTCCCTATCTATAAAAACGTAAAATTTCACCTGCATACGCCCGAATTAAAAAGCTTTGCAAGAAGTTGGATACCGATGTATAACGACAACCTTTCAAGCTTTCGCTTTATGCTAAAAGAGGCGAAAAAGGGCGTAGTAGCGGGCATCGAGATAGGTAGAGCCGGAGCGCTTATAAGATCGGTCGCGCCCGTTTTAAAAGATAACAAAAATTTAGGAAGCGTAGAGGTGCTGCTTGATTTTGGACATCTAAGCAATTTCTTTGTAGATCAGGGCGTAGATCTTTTTGTTTTGCTTGATAAATCCCCGAATTCTCCCTATCAAAACGAAGACAAAGAAGATCCGATAAAGGGCTATCATCTTATCAACAAGGAATATGCGGATTTAAATATTTTGCCGATTTTAAAGGATATTGATTTCAAGACTAATCAATTTTATAAATTTGATAGCCACAACTTCGCCATCAAGCCTATGTTAGACTCTCAAGGCAAGCGTATAGGCTATTTCGTAATTTATTTTAACTCAAATCAAAAAGAGAGAAATTTATCAAAATTAAATATTTGGTTTAAAAATTAATCCAAAAAATGTTTCGAGTAAGGAGTAAATTTATAGGTAAATTTACTTCCTTTACCAAGTTCGGAGCTAACGCTATATCCCACGGAGTTTTTGATACAGATACTTTGGACGATATTAAGACCAAGCCCAAATCCGCCCTGCACTCCTTCGTCTCTTACGTAGCGCTTCCAAATTTTGTTGGTATCTTTTATCCCTTCGCCAAAATCCTCTACCTCAAAGATGATCCAGCCGTCCTCAAGCCTTAATTTTATATTGATTATACTTCCTACGGGGCTATATTTTATAGCGTTGCTAAGGTTGTTATCAACTATCCTGCCCGCCTCTATCTTGCTCATAAAAATTTTTAGATCAGGCTCGATAAAATCGTAAATTTTGATATTTTTCGACATGGCAAAACCGCGCATATAACGCGCTCTCTCAAGGCAAAATTCGCTGAAATTTAAAATTTCGGGCGGAAAGAGGATGTAGCTATGCTTGATGTAGTATTCCACATCCTCATAGGTTATTTGCATCTGCTTTATGGCAGAGCGTATTCTAGCCGTGTATTTATTGTCAAGATTAAGCATCTCTAAATTTATGCCGATTACTCCAAGCGGGGTTTTAAGCTCGTGCATAGCGTCGTTAAAAAAGCTGTTCATGTATTTTTTGGCGTCTTTATAGGGCTTTATACCGCTTATAAATGAAAGATATAAGGTAAGAAATACGACTATAAAAGTAAAAACCAGCATCAAAGTAGTTATAAAAAATATCCTTGCGCTGTTTTGTTTTTTGGCGATAACCAAATAGTAAATTTCGCCGTTTATATTGACATAAGTTTTATAAAAGAGGTATCCGTTTTCTTTTGAAGTTAGAAATTTAAGGTTTTTAGGCATGGCTTCTAAATTTGAAACTATCTTCCTCTCTTTTAGATCGTATATCGCGTATCTATAGATAAGAGACGGGGCTATGGCTTCGTTTTTATCCAATTTTTGCCGAATTTCACTCTCATACTCCATAAGCTCAAATATATCTTTGGAGTATTCGTCCTTCATGCTTAAATTTATAATCTCGTAGCTTTGAAACAAAAAAAGAGTCATTATCGCTATAGTAGCGAGAATTGGTATTTTAAGATTTCTTAGCATTAATCTTATAGCCAAGTCCGCGAGAAGAAACTATAAAGTCCGGCTTGGTTTTTTGACGAATTTTGCGCACATGCATGCGAACATCGGCGGGATCTACGTCCTTATCTCCCCAAACTTCCCCGCGTAACGTTTCAAGCGAAACGAAACTGTTTTTATGATAGAGCAGACACTCGATAAGCTCTATCTCTTTTGCGCTTATCTCTATGATATTTCCTTCAAATTTTAGCTGCTTTTTAATAAAGTCAAAAACAAAGCCGCCCTCTATGCTTAGTGAATTCTTATCATCGGTGCCGTGATATTTGCGTATGAGCTCGTTTACTCTAAATTTTAGCTCGGCCAACTCAAAAGGCTTTTTTAGGTATTCGTTGCAGCCTAGTTCGTATCCGACCGCCATATCGTTTATATCAACAAGCGAAGTTGTGATCATTATAGGAGTTTCAAGACCGATGTCTTTTGCGTATTTTATAACTTCATGTCCGCTTATGTGCGGAACTTTGATATCAAGTATAAGCAGGTGGTAGAAGTTGTTCGCGATCTTATCGCAAGCCACCTGCCCGTCGGGCGCCTCGTCAACCTCGTAGCCTAAGGCTTGGAGATACTCCGAGACGCTCTCTCTGTAATTAAAATCATCCTCTAAAAGTAGGATTTTCACTTTCTGTTAAGCTCCTGTAAATACTTGTCCCGCATATACGATGTAGTATCTTAGCAAAATTACGCCGCAAATTACAACTAGCGAGTTGGCTATGATGTAACCTACTCTGTAAGCGTGATTTTTAAGTGCGGTTGCAGCTATAAGTATAGGTGTTACAAGTCCTATGCCGATAACGCCTACCCAAAAGATTATAGCATAATGCCCCGTCGTAAGAGCTTGTTTTGCAACCACCGCGCTTGCTCCGCCTTCAAAGTAAAGTCCTATGAAAAGGATTGCTATCAAAGGAAGCTCGAAAAGCACCGCTCTTAAGTCAAGAACAAGCAGATATTTTACATTTTCTTTGTTGATTAGATGTTTAAAGCAAACCAGTCCGACCAAGATATTTGCCGCTACGCCTGAGCTAAATCCAGAAGTTAAGAATAAAATCGGAAGTATCGGAGTATTCCAAAGCGGAATTTTATATACCGCACTTAGAAGAAATCCCGTATAAATTCCCACTCCTATAGCCATTACAAAAAGAACCGTTTCTATGGTTTTTGCAAGAGGAGCAAACGATCTAATAAACCTTGAAACAGGTCGCAAAATCGCAAAGATAGGATATTTTTCTATCTCTTTTTCAAAGATGATGATCGCAAACAAAAACGCAAAAGGCGTATAAACCAAAAGAAGCGCGACACCTATAGACATAACCGAACCAAAGTTATATTTAATCAAGATCCAATAAAAACTAAGAGGCTTACCAAGATCAAGCACCAAAAGCCCAAGTCCCACGCAGATGGTGATAGGAGCGACTATGGCTCCTGCCTTTACCATCGCATCCCAAATGGTATCGTTTTCTTGTTTGTGATAGTTCCACTTAACTAAAAGCGCAACCATCATAGAGCCTGCCGAAAGACCCGCCAAAAACAGATAGACCGCAATCGGCCAAGGCCAATAAATTTCGCTATATTGAGCTACGCTTCCCCACATATTATTCATGGTTTCCTCCTTTGCGGTTAGCTATCATAGCCAGTTTCGGTTTAGTTCTAAGCTCGGCTTTTGGATAGTAGTGAGTTTTTGAGTTTAGAATTTTACTAACTTCGCTATTTGGATCGTTTAGATCGCCAAATGCCAAAGCGTCGGTAGGACATACCGTTACGCATGCGGGTTGCTCGCCTTTGCTAACTCTGGTCTCAAAACAGAAGGTGCACTTTCCTATCTCGCCTGTTTTTGGCTCTACGTGACGCGCATCGTAAGGACAAGCTAGTATGCAGTATTTACAGCTAACGCAAGTGCTATGATCCATTAATGTAAGTCCGTCTTCGGTTTTAAAGCTGGCTCCCGTAGGGCAAACGTCCACACAAGGGCTATCTTCGCACATAACACAGCTATTTCTTATAAAATCCGTCTTTAAATTTGGAAACGTTCCGCTCATCTTTGCATGCACTTGTAGTCTATAAACTCCGTTTGGAACGTTGTTTTCACTTCTACAAGCCACAGAACACGCTTGGCAACCTATGCAAAGGTTTTCGTTATGAACCATTCTATATGCTTTTTTCATCTTGCTCCCCCTTAAGCTTTCACTATATCAACGCCGACATTTGTAACCATCGTAGCGCACACCGGACCTGCCGCAGGATCAAGCAGCTTGCTTTGGTTTGTTCCCATTCCGTCGGTTCTTTCAAGACCTGCGGACACGTGTCCAAATCCGTGATATAAAAATAAAGTATCCTCTCTAATGCCTTCTGTTACAAACACTGTCGCCTTATCTTTTGAAAATTCATTTTTCAAGAAAATTTTATCTCCCGTTTTTACTCCGTGCTTTTTGGCGGTTCTTGGGTTGATCCATACAGGAGATTCGCTCATCATATCGTTTAAGAACGGAACGTTTTGAGTATGTCCGTTTGTATGAATAGGTGTTTTACCCGTCATCAAGGTTAGCTCGTGTTTGCCAAATACGTCCATATCTTTAACGTTATTTTCGATAGTTCCTAAGCAGCCGTAAGTAGGGAATTGCGCTTCAACCTTCTCGCTAAACAGCTCGATCTTTCCGCTATCTGTCTTAAATTTTACCTGAGAATCCATAAGTCCGTTTTCACCTACGAATTTCTCCGCATGAGGGAATTTCTTAACAAAGGCTTTTACGCTATCGCTCTCTCTAAATAAAATTCCCGGCACCTTCCAAGTTACGTATCCGTCTTTTGCAAGCTTAGCTAGCAGCTCGGCGTTACCTTTAACTTGTTGCATTCTCCACTCATCCATTGTGTTGTTAGTATATTTTTCATCTATTTTCATGCGTCTTGCAAGCTCTCTAAAGATATCATAGCCGTTCTTTGTGTCGCCAACAGGATCGATTACTTTATTTCTTATCATATAAGCAGGCTTTTGGCTTGATTTATCTTCTATTCCCTCATCTCTTTCAAGATAGGTGCTCTCAGGCAAGATAACGTCCGCATAGATGGAAAAGTCGTTCATATAAACGTCAGAGCTTACGATGAAGTCAAGCTTTTTAAGACTTTCTATCGTCTTATCCGTTCCCGCAACGTTTATCATATGGTTAAATCTTATATTAAACCAACCTTTTATAGGATAAGGCTTCTCGCTTAAGATCGCGTCTGGAATTTCCATCAAAACACCGTGACTTCTGCCTACGAATTTATTTCTTCCGTCCTCTCCCGCCGCATCAAGTCTTGGAGTTTTTGGAACTTTTATAGCCGCATCGGGGTTTGTTATGCCAGGTATTAGCTCTTCGCCAGCTAAAGAGTTGTATTTTTTCGCGTTTTTGCCGCCAAATAGTCCGCCCTTTTTCTCCCAGTTGCCCATCATAGCGTTTGCTACCATGATAGCTCTCGTGCGGATATATTCAGCTTTTGCCGTTGTTGTCTTATGACCAAAGTCGATGATTACTTTTGGAGCCGCTTTCCAAATTTCGCCCGCAATCCTCTCAACGGTTTTAGCAGGAATTCCCGTAATCTTCTCTTGCCATTCAGGAGTGGTATCTTGAGTGCTTTCTACAACCTTATCAAAGCCGATTGTAAATTTCTCTATAAATTCTTTATCGTAAGTTCCGTTTTTAATCCATGTATGAATAAGAGCTAAAACAAACGCTAGATCAGTTCCCGGTTTTACCGGTAGCCACTCGTCGGCTTTGGCGGCTATAACGCTAAATCTCGGCTCAAGCACTAAAAGCTTGGTATCGTCTTTTTCTGCCATCTTTGCAACTTTTTTGGTATCCGATATTACGATACCTTCAAACAGGTTGTGACCGAAATTTACGATATATTTTGCATTTCCGAAGTCTCTTTTAAGTCTTCCGTCGCCATACATTTGCTCGCATACCATTCTATAGGTTATCGGGCAACAGGAAAGGTGAGAAAAACAGTTTGGAGAGCCATAAGCGCTTGCAAAAGTCGTCATAAGTTTATGAGTTTGGCTTGATTTTGCCGTAAACACAAAGCTTTCAGGACCGTATTTTTCCTTAATCTCAAGCATTTTTTTAGCTACTAGATTAAGCGCCTCATCCCAGCTAGCTTCGCGCCATTTATTTTCACCGCGCTCACCTACTCTGATAAGAGGTTTAACAAGCCTTTGCGGATCGTATAGTTGGCTATGTCCCGCACCGCCTCTTGCGCAAACAGAGGTTGCCGTTCCACTTACTTTGGCATTTCCTTGAATAAAGATGTTTTTACCGTCTACGATTCTAGCCTCTATAGGACAGCGAGTTGAGCACATCTCGCAAAAACTGCAAACCGTCTTTTCTCCGCCCTCAAGAGCCTTAGCTCCTACCGCACCAAGAGTTCCGGGAGCATAGGTCATCGCAAGAAAACCGGTTGCCGTGGAAGCCTTCAAGAAATTACGTCTTGATCTGTTCATATTTCCTCCTCCTTAAATTTTATCTTTGGCAAAATATTAAAATATCTGCGTAAATTGTGCGTAAATTTTTACTATCATTTATTAATGATAATTGATAATTATTATCTTCAAAAATTGCGTATATATCGAGCTTTTATCTATGAATATATTTAAAATTTTACGTAAATTACAAAAATTTACTTATTTTCAAAATTTGTGTAAATTTGATATTTTTTAAGAATATTGCTGATTTTAACCATTAAATTTCATAACTTAAGCAAAATTTAATAAAATCAAAAAAGTTAATCAAACATGCCAAATTTAGATGAAAATTCCAAAAGATATAACCAAAATTAACAGATTATAAATTTTTTTGCTATTTTTTTTCAGATTTGTTATCAAGTATTAAACTTTTTGATACAATTTCCGAACAAATATCAAAATTTAATGTAAGGAGCGTTTTATGAAAAAGCTTACCATGCTTTTAATGCTTTTTTGCGCAAGCTTGCTTTTAGCCGAGCCAAAATACGGCGGCACGCTTGTCTTTGGAAGAAGCGGCGATGCTACGGCTATGGATCCTGCCCATACCACCGACGGTGAAAGCATCTTTGTAACAGATAACATCTTTGACACCTTGGTTCAGTTTAAATACGGCTCGACCGAGATCGAACCTGCGCTTGCAAAGAGTTGGGACATAAGTGCGGACGGACTTGAATATACGTTTCATCTAAGAGAGGGTGTGTATTTCGCTCCGACTAAATTCTTTAAGAAAAAAGTAGAATTTACGGCAGACGATGTCGTGTTTTCATTTAAGCGCCAATTTGATAAAAGCCATCCGTTTGCAAAAGTGGGCGGTGCGTATGAATACTGGCTAAATATGGATATGGATAATATCGTAAAAGATGTGATAAAGGTTGATAAATATACCGTTAAATTTCTTCTTAAAAAACCGGAAGCTCCGTTTTTGGCAAACATAGCCATGGACTTTGCGGCAATTCTTTCAAAAGAGTATGCAGAAGATCTTATGAAAAACGGCAAAGCCGAAGATCTTAACCGACTTCCGGTGGGAACGGGCCCTTTTGTATTTGAAAAATGGATAAAAGATGATCGCGTTATCCTAACCGCAAACAAAGAGCACTGGGGCGGCAGACCTTATCTTGATAGAGTGATTATTCGCGTTATACCAAACGCTTCGGTTCGTTCAGCAGAGCTAAAAACTGGTCAAATTCAAATTTTAGAGCAACCAAACCCTGCGGAAGTTAAAGACCTAATAAAAGATCCTAACATAAAACTTATCGAAAAAGAGGGCATGAACGTAGGCTATCTTGCTATGAACACCAACAGAGAGATGTTTAAGGATCTAAGAGTTCGCCAAGCTATAAATCACGCGGTAAATAAAAAAGCTATCGTCGATGCGGTTTACGAAGGCTTTGGAAAGGTTGCTTACGCTCCGATCCCGCCAAATATGTGGAGCTTTAACGACAATATCACAAAATACGAATACAACGTAGAAAAAGCAAAAGCCCTTTTAAAAGAGGCAGGATATGAAAACGGCTTTGAGGTTACGCTTTATGCTATGCCGGTATCAAGACCGTATATACCGGACGGCAGAAAAGTGGGCGAAGCTATCCAGTCAGACCTTGCAAAGGTTGGAATTAAGGCTAAAATCGTAAGTTACGATTGGGTTACATACCTTGATAAGACTAAAAATTTAGAGCATGATATGTGCTTACTTGGTTGGACGGGAGATAACGGCGATCCTGATAACTTCTTAAACGTTTTGCTTGCGTCTCATGCGGCAAATATCCCCGCTCAAAACTATGCGGCTTGGAAAAATCCTGAATTTGACAAGCTAATAGCAAAGGCAAAAGAGATAAGTGATGTAAAAGAGAGAACAAAGCTATACGAGCAGGCTCAAGAGGTATTTGCAAAAGAGGTTCCTTGGGTAACTCTTGCAAACTCGGTTAATGTCGTGCCTGTGGCAAAATTTGTTGAAGGATTTAAGATAGATCCGGTCGGCAAGAGAAGATTTAAAGAAGTTTGGTTAAATAAGTAGGTTTAATTGTTACGTTACGTTATAAAGAGGTTTTTATGGGCGATACCCGCACTTTTTGGGGTATCGCTTCTTGTATTTTCTATGGTTCACCTAACTCCTGGTGAACCTGCTTTGGCGGTTTTGGGCGAGCATGCCACAAAAGAGAGTATCGAGAAATTTAATGAAGAAATGGGCTTTAACAAGCCGTTAAGCGAGCAGTATATAAATTTCATCACTAAATCTCTCAAAGGCGATTTTGGAAATTCCATTAAGACCAAGCAGCCTGTTTTGGAAGAGTTTATGGAGCGCTTTCCCGCTACCGTAGAGCTTGCTACGATAGCCATGCTCTTTGCTATCATTATAGGTATCACAGCGGGCATAATATCAGCGGTTAAAAGATACAGCACCTTTGACTACGCTTCGATGTTTGTGGCGCTTGCCGGCGTTAGTATGCCGATATTTTGGCTTGGTTTGATGCTTATTTATTTTTTCAGCGTAAAGCTTGGTTGGCTACCAGTATCAGGACGGCTCGGATATGAATTTTACGTTGAGCAAGTTACGGGATTTCACCTTATAGATACTCTTTTGGCAAACGATATAGATGCTTTTAAAGATGCTCTTAAGCATCTAATCCTTCCTGCATTTGCGCTTGGAACCATTCCTATGGCTATCATCGCCAGAATGTCGCGAGCAAGCATGACATCGGTTTTAAAAGAGGACTACATAAGAACGGCGAAAGCTAAAGGTTGCAGCCCTTTTAGAGTTATCATGTCACATGCTCTTAAAAATGCCCTTATGCCTGTCATCACCGTTATCGGACTTATGTTTGGCACTCTTTTTGCGGGAGCCATTTTAACTGAGACTACATTTTCTTGGCCCGGTATCGGCAAGTGGCTGGTAAATGCCGTTTATCAGCGCGATTTTCCGATAATCCAATCGGCAACTCTTATAATCGCAACTATATTTATCATCATAAATTTGATCACCGACCTGCTTTATGCGGTCATAAATCCAAAAATTAGGCTTAGTCAATGAGTAATCAATTTATAAAACAATTTAGTAAAAATTACTTTGCGCTTTTTGGCCTATTTATAGTTGTAGTTCTTGTAGTTTGCGCTATATTTGCGCCGTTTATCGCTCCATTTGATCCAAACGAGCAAAATTTAGCCATGCGCCTTTTGCCTCCTATCTATGACGAGGGAGCAAATTCAGCCTACATCTTGGGCACGGATGATTTTGGAAGAGATCTGCTCTCGCGCATCATTTACGGTGCAAGAGTATCCATAATGATAGGCTTTATATCTGTTGTCATCTCTCTTGCGGTCGGACTCGTACTTGGTATATTGGCAGGTTATTACGGCGGCATAATCGATCTAATCATAATGCGAATAGTCGATATCATGCTTGCGATACCTGCTATCTTGCTTGCCATCGTCATCGTCGCCATACTTGGCCCAAGCCTATATAACGCCATGATAGCTATCGGTATAGTAGGGATCCCGACATACGCAAGGATAATTAGAGCAAGCGTGCTGGCGGAAAAAGAAAAAGAGTATGTTATAGCTTCGCGCATAAACGGCTCAAGCGATCTCAGACTCATGCTTGCAGTAATCCTGCCAAACTGCCTAAGTCCTATAATAGTGCAAGCCACTATGGGCTTTGCAAGTGCGGTTTTAGAAGCTGCGGGGCTAAGCTTCCTTGGTCTTGGAGCGCAGCCTCCGCTTGCAGAGTGGGGAGCGATGCTATCAAATTCGCTTCAATACATCACAACCGCACCTTGGATGATATTGTATCCGGGTCTTGCGATATTTTTAACCGTGCTTGGATTTAACCTTATCGGAGATGCGCTCACAGACGCACTTGATCCGAAGTTAAGGAGTAGATAGTGCTGCTTGAAGTTAGAAATTTAGAGGTTGGATTTGAAAGTGAGCTTGGATATACAAGAGCCGTAAACGATGTCAGTTTTAAACTTGAAAACAATAAAACCCTTTGTATAGTCGGCGAAAGCGGCTCGGGTAAAAGCGTAACGAGCCTAAGTATAATGAGGCTGCTTGACAAAGAAGCACGCATAAAAAGAGGTGAAATTTTATTTAACGGCACAAATTTGCTAAGCCTTAAAGAAAGCGGTATGCGAAAGATCCGCGGTTCTCAAATAGCCATGATATTTCAAGAGCCGATGACTAGCCTAAATCCAAGCTTGACGATCGGCTATCAGATAGATGAGGCGTTAAAGCTTCATCAGCCGAATTTAAATAAAAAAGAGCGAGCCTTAAAAGTTATCCAAAGCCTTGAGACGGTAGGTATAAAAGAGCCGCAAAAAAGGATAAAAGAGTATGCGTTTAAGCTCTCAGGAGGGCAGCGTCAGCGTGTTATGATAGCTATGGCTATGGTTTGCAAGCCTCAACTTCTAATAGCCGATGAGCCGACAACCGCACTTGACGTAACTATACAAGCCCAAGTTATCGAACTTATGAAGGATTTGCAAAGAGCAAATAACATGGCTATTTTATTTATCACGCACGATCTTGGAGTCGTTTCAAACATCGCAGACGACGTAATCGTAATGTATAAAGGTCAGATCGTTGAAAGCGGTAGCGTAAAAGAGGTGTTAAAAGATCCGCGCCATGCATATACCAAAGCCCTTATGGGCTCCATCCCAAAAGAGGGAGAGCGCAAAAAGCGACTTGAATTTGTCGATGAAAACATAAATTATTTAGACTTTAAAAAAGAGATACGATGAGCCTTTTTGAGATTAAAAATTTAAAAAAATACCACACTATAAAGACCGGAATTTTTAAAAAAGAGGTTATAAAGGCGGTTGATGATATAAGTTTTGAGCTTAAAAAGGGTGAAATTTTAAGTATAGTAGGCGAAAGCGGTTGCGGCAAATCAAGCACGGCAAAGCTTCTTATAGGCATTGACGAGCCTACAAGCGGAAGCATAATTTATAAAGGCAAAGACAGGGCGAAATTTGATAAAAACGACCTTAAAAATTTTAGAAAAAACGTTCAGATGATATTTCAAGACCCATATTCCAGCCTAAATCCGCGCTGGAATATAGGAAAAATTATCTCCGAACCGCTATTTTTAAATACCGATCTAAGCAAGGACGAGATCAAAGGCGAAGTGATAAAAATCATGAAAAAAGTAGGTCTCAAAGAGGAGTGGTACTACCGCTACGCCCATCAGTTCTCAGGCGGGCAGCGTCAGCGTATCGGCATCGCTCGCTCGCTCATACTTAGACCCGAAGTTATCATCTGCGACGAGCCGGTAAGCGCGCTTGACGTTAGTATCCAAGCTCAGGTTTTAAATCTACTTCTTGATCTGCAAGATGAATTTGGGCTTACGTATATATTTATAAGCCATGATTTGGGAGTTGTCGAGCATATCACCGATAGAATTTTAGTGATGAATCGCGGCAAGATAGTTGAAAGCGGTGATGTGGATGAAATTTTTAGCTCGCCAAAAAATGAATTTACAAAAACTCTAATGAGTGCCATACCAAAGATTTAAAAATATAGACTTAAGACGGTTTATTTAAAGCCAAAAACAGTAACTTAATCAAAACATTTTAAATAAGCTTGATTTCATACTAAATAAAACAAAAATGTTAAAATCTCCCACTTTGTAATGGCAAAAACGCAGAAATTTTTAAAGAAATATTGTTATAATGTTTCGTTTGATATATTTTAAAGGACATTGATGCGTGGGATAAAATCTGTATTTTTTAGTATGACTTCAACCATAGTGCTTCTGCTTTTATTTGCTATCGCAAGCGGTCTTGCTACATTTATAGAGACTTATTACGATACTAAAAGCGCCTGGGCTGCAGTTTACGGGGCAAATTGGTTTGCTCTTATTCAACTTCTTTTAGGAATAAATTTAGTCTATAACATCTTCCGCTACAGGATGGTTGATGTTAAAAAAATTCCTGTTTTAGTTTTTCATATAAGCTTTCTTTTCATGCTACTTGGCTCTGCCATGACGCGTTATTTGGGATTTGAAGGAACCATCCATATCAGAGAAAACACGGCTGAAAGCACGATGTATGAGATGGGTTCAAAGATAAGCATGGAGGCAAAGAAGGACGGCAAAGAGTTTAAAACGGAAATTCCAAAACAGATAACTTCGATGAGTCCGAATGAATTCGAGATGAATCTTGATGTAGAGGGTAAAAAGGCGAGCTTAAAGTATAAAGCTTATTACAAGAGTGCGGAATTTGAATATTTTGAATCGCCTAACGGAGAGCCTTTGATAGAGCTTGTGGTTTCGGATACTCAAAACCGTGAAGAGGTGGCTTTAAGGCCCGGAAGCGTTAGAGAGCTTGGCGGAGTTAGCTTTGTATTTAACACCGAACCAACCATTGAAAGATTTGTGCAGTTTGAGTATAAAGACGGAAAATTTAGCATGAATTCAAGCGATAATATAGGCTACTTTATCATGGCTTCAAACGATAAAGGAGAATACGCGGCAAAAGAAAAGGTAGAGTTTTTGCCTAGCCAACTTTATACCATAGGAACGATAAATTTTGCGCCTAGAAAAATTTTAGAAAAAGCGGACAGAAGACTTATCAGCAAAGGTGGAGATTTTGACGCTATTGTGGCTGATTTAAGCTTTGAAGGAAAAAGCAAAGAGGTGATCCTTTATGAAAATCACGTAATTCCCGTAAATGAAAATTTAGGCGGAGTTGATTTTACGCTTACATGGGGCGCTCAGCCTATAAAGCTTCCTTTTGCTCTATATCTTAAAGACTTCGAGCTTAAGCGCTATCCAGGCTCAAATTCACCGATGAGTTACGCAAGCGATGTGGTTGTTCAAGATGAAAAGACGGGCAATTACGACTATAGAATTTATATGAACCACGTGCTTGATCATGCAGGATATAGATTTTTCCAAAGCTCATACGATATGGATGAAAGAGGCACGATCCTTTCGGTCAACAAAGACCCGGGCAAAATTCCAACCTACATAGGATACTTTCTGCTTGGACTTGGTCTATTTTTAAATATCATAAATCCTCACAGCAGATTTAGAAAGCTTGCCAAACTTATAAATCAAGATGCGGTTAAAAAAGCAAGTTGCGCTTTAGCGGTATTTATCGCCTGTGCATTTACGCCAAACGCTAACGCCTATGAGGCGCCAAACATCGATGCGGCACACGCAAAAGAGCTCTCGACCGTTATAGTTCAAAGCGCCGACGGTCGTATGAAGCCGTTTGATACCGTAGCAAGGGAAATTCTAAATAAAGTATATAGAAAAGATATGATAAACGGCATGAATGCAAACCAAATCATGCTTTCTATGATGATAAACGCTCCATATTGGCGCGAAGCTCCGATCATAGCTATCCACAATAAAGAGTTAAAAAAGATAATAGGCGTAGATGAAAATGCAAAACACGCCAAATTTAACGACTTTTTCATATACGATCAAAACACGAGCAAAAGCACGTATAAGCTAACCAAATACGCCGAAGCGGCTAATCGCAAACGCCCTGCAGAGCGTGGAACTTTCGATAAAGACGTGCAAAAAGTAGATGAGAGGCTAAATATACTTTACATGGTATTTTTAGGTGAAATTTTCACTATGTTTCCAAAGATAGACGATCCAAACCACACATGGTATGCTCCTGCAAGCGCTATGATGTATTTTCCAAAAGAGGAGCGCGAGCCTATTAGCAGGATGCTTCAGGACTACTTCACCGGAGTTAGCGACTCGGGCAGAAGCGGAAACTGGACTGTGCCAAACAGAGCCTTAGCCGAGATAAAAACATATCAAGAAGAACACGGTGCAGCCGTAATGCCGACTAAAAAGCGCGTTGAGATGGAAATTTTATTTAACAAGTATAAAATTTTCGACTCGCTTACTCCGATATATTTAATCGCAGGCTTTGCCCTACTTATATTTGTGTTTATAAAGATGGCGCGCCCAAGACTTAATATAAACTGGATGTTTAAGATAGTTTATTCTATAAATATCCTTGCGTTTTTAATCCATACCGCAGGGCTTGCGCTTCGCTGGTATATCTCAGGACACGCTCCTTGGAGTAACGCTTACGAATCCATGATATACATAGCTTGGGCGTTAAGCCTTTCCGGTATCGTGTTCTCTCGCCAAAGCCCGATTGCTATGGCGCTTACGTCTATCCTTGCCGGTATCACGCTATTTGTAGCGCACCTTAGCTGGATGGATCCGCAGATAACGACCCTTGTGCCTGTTCTTCAATCATACTGGCTAACCATTCACGTATCTATCATAACGGCAAGTTACGGATTTTTAGGGCTTTGTTCTCTGCTTGGATTTTTTGTGCTGCTCTTATTTATCTTCCAAGGCAAAAAAGAGAACAAAGAGATATCAAGAAATATCCTTGAAGCAACTCGTATAAATGAGATGGCGATGATATTGGGATTAAGCCTTCTTACGCTTGGAAACTTCCTTGGAGGAGTTTGGGCAAACGAAAGCTGGGGAAGATATTGGGGCTGGGATAGCAAAGAGACTTGGGCTTTAGTTTCCATACTTGTTTACTCGGTCGTTTTACATATAAGATTTGTGCCTAAGCTAAACAGCCAATACGCCTTTGCGGTTAGCTCTATGTTTGCTTACTGGTCGATCATCATGACATATTTCGGGGTAAATTTCTACTTAAGCGGTATGCACTCATACGCCGCAGGCGATCCTGTGCCGGTTCCTGATTTTGTATGGATAAGCGCACTAGTGATGTTTGCGGTAGCCGTAGGAGCATTTTTTAGAAAGTCAAAGACGGTTAAGCTATAAGGATAGTTTTGGATACAAGATCCATTATAATAATCTCGTTAATAGTAGCGGTAGCGGCGGTAATAGCCATACTGCTACTTATCGTTTTCAAACTAAGACAAACTCCCGTCAATGCGAATTTATCAAAAAGGCAAAATTTAACCCCAGATGAGAATTTAAGCCTAAATGCGCTAATCGACATAGCCGCAAATAAAAATTCAAGCAAAGATGAGCTCTTTACGGCGCTTAAAATTTTTGCCGATAAATTTCAAATACCTCCAAAACAAAACGCAAAAACTCCAAACGAAGCCAAAGCCTATTTGAGCTTTGTACTACTTATAGCGAGCAATCCAAATGCCGATGCAAAGCTGATAGCTTTTATGAGTAATGAGCTAAAAAAGAAAAATCCAACATACGCAAACGAAATAGACCTATACGAAGAGCAAGGCAGATCAAGGCGAAGAAGATAAATTTATAGAATTTACGAGCTTAAAAAGCCTGCCAAATTTCAGCAGGCAAAATGTAGTTTATTTAAAAAATCCTTGAATCATTGCAGGCTTTTCATAAAACGGCATCTCTATCTTAAGCCATTCGTGATCAAGCCCCGCCTTAACAAGAAGCGCGTAAGTAATGGCGCTCATAAGAGCGGCAAAAAAGCCCGCTATCATATCGTCCCCCATCACTCCAAGTCCGCCTTTGACATTTCTATCCACTCTCCCTATGATGGACGGCTTTGTGATATCTAAAATTCTAAAAAACACAATAGATAGCACAAATTGCACGGCGGTAATGGAGCTCATCGAAAGCGCAAGCCAAATTCCTGCAACCTCGTCTATAACTATACTCTTGTCATCATGGATGCCCGTTTGCTGCTCATATCTGTTTATCACGCCTATGCTCGCCGCAAACACCAAAAACGAAGCTAAAAATAGAGTTTCAGGCGGCAGATAAAGTAGTATGATATATGCCGCAAATGCTCCGGCTATGGTTCCTACCGTCCCAGGAGCCTTGGGGCTAAGTCCGCTATAAAAAAATGTCAAAAACAGCTTTTGCATAAATTTCCTTTTTATCTTGATTTAAATTTGTCCGAATTTAGGTTAGCGATACGGTTTGATAAAGCTGCATAAGCTCCTCGTAAAACTCTCTCTCGGTATGTTTTTCAAGAAGTCCCGTATTTGGGAAGAGGTCATCATAAAGCTTTTGAAGGTTCTTAAATCGATTCGGAAAAATTTCACTTAAAATCATCGCGGATATATCTCGCCTCATCAAAATCGCAGGAGGCAAAATTCCCTCTTTTAAAAGAGACTTTAGAGTGCCGGTATGATATTTGATATGATGGTGTTGCCCGTGCGGACAAGTTTTGGTACTTACTATCGTCCTGCATTCGTTACAATAAACTAGCTCCGGAAGCACGATTATCTCAAGTTTTAAAAGATCTTTATACTTCTCAAGTATGGTGTGAGCTATGTTTTGATCGTAAAACATCCCTATCCCGGCGTGGTTTTGACCAACCACAAGCTTATCCGCACCCAAGGCATTCGCGGCTATGCACTCAAGAGTTGGATTCATATGCGCGCTAAAAAGATTTGAGTTTTCAAAAGGCACTATTATAAGGCGATTTTTAGGCAGATAGTTTTGGGAAAAATACTCAAGCACTCGCTTTTTAAGAGAAAATTCCATATTCCATTCGCTCTGATCGCTCTTTAGCAAAAACAACAGCACCAAATCAGCCTTATCTATAGTCATCCTTATAAGCCTCTCGTGAGCCCTATTAAATGGTTCTGCGGTAAGCATAACGGCGGTTATCTTTTGAGCGTTTGACTCTTGCTTGATAGCGTTTATGCGCTCTTTTACCTCTTTAAAGCTATCGTTATAAATTTCAAATTTTCCGCTTACCGCAAGCTCTCCGCTTTGGTTTAGCTCGGTTTGTATAGTTTCGTTTGCATGAAAAATGTTTTGAGATTTTTTCTCTTGATCAAATTTAAAGACGCTGCTTACGATGATGTGTCCGACCACCTTTGCGTCCTTTAAAAGCTCAATCTTGTCGTCCTTTTTAGCATTTTTCAAACACTCTTGATTTCGTTTTCCAAAAGGCGCCAAGATAAAGCTATAAGGCATAGGCTCACCATTTAAAAAGCCCGTTTCATAGACTTCGTTAGCCTCTTTTTCATCCATCAGACGGTTAAATTTGCTAAAAATTTGATTGTATATGAGCTCAAGTGCGCCGTAAGCCTCCTCGTTTATGAGGATAGTATTATTTTTTCTTGATGACATCGTATTTCTTTCTCTTTTCCCAAAGCGATTTTCGCGAAATTCCAAGCTTCTTACTAAGTTCGGTGTCAGGATAGTTCTCTTGATAGTTGATGATAATATGTTTTATATAGTCGTCAATCGTGAGAATTTCATCTATCTGGAAATTTTTCTCGTCGGTAGTTATGTTTAAAACCTCAAAATTTGCACTCTCGTTAGGATTTGTCGAGCTTATGATGAGCTTTCTCTTCATTGCGAGATTATAAATTCTGTTTTTATCGTCGCTTCTTAAAATTTGAAAATTTGAAAAATAGAGCAATATCCTAGGATTTGCTTTGGCTATGGCTTCAAAATCGGGGCTTTGATCAAGCGGGATAAATTTAAACGACAAATTCATCGCTTTTGCATACTCAAACACGAAATTATCGGCGTTTATTATCTTATTGCACTTTATAAGCATAGGCAATTTACACCTTTTAAAATCAAATTTTATATTAGAGACCGCTTTAAAATGGTAGTTTAGATAGTCTTGATAGGTCTTTATGAAGCTTTGAAGTCGTTTCAGCTCCTCAAAATGCTTGATTTTACGCACAAGCTCTTCTATCATAAACGGCTTTTGGATATAGTCGCTCACTCCCGCTTTTATCGGGTTTGAAACCGTATCGTTACTGATATAGGTAATCAGTAAGATTATGATAGAGTCTTTAAATTTATTGATTATCTTATAAAAATCCTCACCCGGAAGTGTGGCTGAAAGCAGCACAACATCGAAGTATTCATCCCTAAGACCCTCTTTAACGCTCCTTGCTATCTCGCACTCATAGCCCAGATCTCCTAGCTTGGTAGCCATGCTCTGAGCTAGGTAAATTTCATTTTCTACTATTAAAACTCTCATATTTGCGTCCAATCATAATATCTAAGGCTAGCGGTCGCACTTGCGGCTATCCCTTCGCCTCGCCCCACAAAGCCTAGTTGTTCTGTGGTTGTGGCTTTTACATTTACTCTACTTGCACTTATGTTTAAAGCGTTTGCTATATTGCTCGCCATTTTTAGCTTAAATTTACTTATCTTAGGTCTTTGCGCCATTATCGTAATATCTGCATTTACGATCTCAAATCCAACGCTTTGAACCAGCCTATACGCCTCTTTTAAAAGCTCGATCGAATCGGCTCCCTTAAATTTCATATCAGTATCTGGAAACAGTTCGCCTATATCGCCAAGCGAGGCAGCCCCTAAGATAGCGTCTATTAGCGCATGAACTCCGACATCGCCATCAGAGTGAGCCTTAAATGCAAATTCATGCGGAATTTTCTCCCCGCAAATTGTTACGAAATTTCCCTCTTCAAAGGCGTGCACATCAAAGCCGTTGCCGAGATAAATTTCATTTTTTGGAGCCTTTAGGCAAGGAATTTTCGCCAAATCCTCTTTAAAGGTTATCTTTCTTGCACTCTCTTCGCCCAAAACATACCAAATTTTAGCTCCTATCGCCTTCATAGCCGAGCTATCGTCTGTGTAAATTTGATCCGACTCAAGGGCTTTTTTAAGCAAAGAGGTTCTTGAAAGCTGAGGAGTTTGCACGAGTTTTACCTTTTGTCTATCGATGATATCATCCTCAAGATATACCGTATCTGCGACTTTTAGCACAGGAACAACGCAGTCTGCATTTTGAATTCCCTCTACTATCTTTGAGAGCAAATTTGCACTTATACAAGGTCTGGCTATGTCACTAACTAACACAAATTCACTATTTACAGCCTCAAGCGCATTCTTTAAACTATCTTGACGTGTAACTCCACCTCTCACAAAATGATATTGTGGCGCAAATTTACTCATATACTCGGCTTCATTGGAAACGATAATTATCTCTTTAAAAGGGTAATGAGAGCTTAAATTTTTAACCGCAAAGAGCCACAAAGGATCGCTGCCTACACGCAACCACTGCTTTTTTACGGGCATTTCAAACCTTGTTGAATTTCCCGCTCCAAGCATAATAAGCGATATATCAAACAAATTTTGTCCTTTTTTATAAAAGTGTTACGATATTATACACTCAAAAAGCTTTTTTTTATCTTTTTTTGAGTAGTATTATTTGTATTTTACTTAGGAGTTATTATAAATGAGAAAAGAGTGGATAAAAGAGCGTATAAATGATAAAACGCCCACACAGATGTATTATGCAAAGCAGGGAATAATAACAAAAGAGATGGAATTTGTGGCTAAGATCGAAAATTTAAGCGCCGATTTAGTGTGTAAAGAGGTAGCAAAAGGTAGCCTTATCATACCTTCAAACATAAATCACACAAACCTAATCCCGATGGCGATCGGCAGGCAGTCCAAGACTAAAGTAAATGCCAACATCGGAAACTCAAGCCTAGCCAGCGACATACAAGGCGAGCTTGAAAAGCTTCAAATTTGCCTAAAATACGGTGCCGATACCGTTATGGATCTATCAACCGGAGGCGATCTTGATAAGATAAGAGAGGCTATCATAGCTAACTCAACCGTTCCGGTAGGCACCGTGCCTATGTATCAGATCATCCACGATGTGGGTAAAATCGAAAATTTAGACATCAAGACCATGCTAAAGGTTATAGAAAAACAAGCGCAACAAGGCGTGAGTTACTTTACCATACATGCGGGATTTTTGCTTAAATTTATGCCGCTAATCGCAAAACGCAAGATGGGTATAGTAAGCCGCGGCGGAAGTTTGATGGCAAGCTGGATGATGCACTATCACAAAGAAAATCCGTTTTACGAAGCGTTTGATGAAATTTGCGATATCTGCGCCAAATACGACGTAGCGCTCTCTCTAGGAGATAGTCTTCGCCCGGGCTGCTTATATGACGCTACCGATGAAGCGCAACTAAGCGAGCTAAAGGTGCTTGGAGAGCTAACGCTTAGAGCTTGGGAGAAAAACGTGCAGGTCATGGTCGAGGGTCCCGGACATATACCTTTAAACGAAATTGAGTATAATATGAAAATAGAACAAGAGCTTTGTCACAATGCGCCGTTTTACGTGCTTGGACCGCTAGTTACCGATATAGGTGCGGGTTACGATCATATAACCTCGGCTATCGGCGGAACGCTTGCCGCATATCACGGAGCCAGCATGCTATGCTATGTAACGCCAAAAGAGCATTTGGGCTTGCCAAACGCAGCGGACGTAAGAGACGGGATAATAGCCCACAAGATCGCGGCACACGCAGCCGACGTTGCACTTGGACGAAAAGGTGCGATACAGCGCGATCATGCGATGAGCGATGCGAGATATAACTTTGACTGGAACAAGCAGTTTGAACTTGCCCTTGATCCTGATAAGGCACGCGAACTTCACGATGAGAGCTTGCCGCAGGATGTCTTTAAAGAGGCTGAGTTTTGTTCTATGTGCGGACCGAAATTTTGCGCCTATAAAATTTCAAGAAATATTATAAAGGAGACAGATGTTAAGTAAAGAACAGGTTATCGAGAGATTAAAAGGGGTTATTTATCCCGGTTTTGACAAGGATATCGTGAGTTTTGGATTTGTTAAAAACGTCGAAGTGGGAGATAAAATTCTAGTCGAAGTTGAGATAGTAAGCTCAAATCCCGATATCGCAAACGAGCTAAAAGTCGATATCGCTAGAGTTCTTGGCTCAAATGAAGCGGTTATTAGGATAATTCAGCCAAAAATTCCCGAAGAAAAGAGCAACAGCCAAAGCGGTAAAAATATCGCGCCTCAGATTAAAAATTTCGTCATGGTAAGCAGCGGAAAAGGCGGAGTTGGCAAATCAACCACAACGTTAAATTTAGCCATCTCTATGGCGAAACTTGGCAAAAAAGTGGGTGTTTTAGATGCCGACATCTACGGACCAAACATCCCTAGAATGCTTGGCGAGATAGGAACTCAGCCGCAAGTTATCGGAAATAAGCTAAAGCCTATCTTAACTCACGGTATTGAGATGATGAGTATGGGCGTGCTTATGGATGAGGGCACGAGCCTTATCTGGCGCGGCTCGATGATAATGAAAGCTATCGAACAGCTACTAAAAGACGTTATCTGGAGCGAGCTTGACGTGCTATTTTTAGATATGCCTCCGGGTACGGGCGATGCACAGCTAACTCTAGCTCAAAGCGTGCCTGTAACTGCTGGAATTTGCGTAACAACTCCACAAGTAGTAGCGCTTGATGATAGCAAAAGAGCGCTTGATATGTTTGAAAAACTTCATATCCCAATAGCCGGCGTCGTAGAAAATATGAGCGGATTTATCTGTCCTGAAAGCGGCAAAGAGTATGATATCTTCGGCAAGGGAACAACCGAAGAGATAGCAAAAGCGTATAATACCGAAGTAATCGCAGAAGTGCCGATCGAGCCTGCGGTGCGCGTGGGCGGTGATAGCGGAAAGCCGATAAGCTTTTATGAGCCAAATTCCGTAACCGCAAAACGCTATGAAAAAGCGGCCGCTCGCCTTTGGGAGATAATCGAAAATATAAACAGCGACGGCGGAGCCGATAACTCATCGATCCAGCCTGTAATGGACGGCAAA
>JAUNLC010000019.1:0-16973 GCA_030532465.1 Campylobacter sp.
AAACGGAGGATTTGTTATTATTAGATCGGCTTTGATATCGAAGTTGGTTTTTAGTGTATCCGATACAATGATATTATAATCTATATCTTCTAATGCAAATCTCATTTTGCCTAATCTAGCAATTTTATTATTGATTTCTATACCAATACATTCGGCATTTTTAAATGTGTTTTTAATTTCATATAAAAAACCTCCACTTCCCGCTGCAGTATCTAATGCTATAAATTTTTGTGTAGGCTGAAAATATTTTTTAATCATGCTTATAATCATTTTAATAATGATATTAGGAGTAAAGTATTGTCCTCTATCTGATTTTTGTTCTTTTAAAAAATTTTGAAAAGCTAGTCCTTTAATATCACTCTTGATTGACAAAAAATTAATTAAATTAAGTACTTTTAATATTTCAATAATAGTATTTTCGTCTAAATTAATTTTATCATCACTGTTAAATATTTGTGTGTATTGATTTTTGCATTTTTCATAATAATAGTTTATGTTTAAATTTGATAACATAGTACATTTCTTTTTTTCAGCATAAATTTTGAGAAAAATTAGTTTTGTAAATTCATTTAGTGCTTCTTCCTTGGTTAATCCATCGTTAGCATAAATTGAATTATGGATTTTTGAAAAAATCTTAGTCAATAAAAAAGAATCCATATTAACCCTTTGCATATTATAGTATGTATTTAAACACATATGTGAATTATATGAATTTAAATATTAAATTTCAATTAAAAAATGGAGAGTTAGCTTGAATAATAATTTAGCAAAGAAAGTTTCTTCTTTTTTGATAAAGGTAAGAAAGCAAAAAAATATTTCTCAGCAAGAATTAGCAAATTTAGCCGGGTTAAGTAGAAATTTTATCAGTGATGTCGAACTGGAAAAAAAAGTATCTCATTGGATTCATTGGAAAAAATATTAAATACTTTAGATATTGATGTTTGTGAAATATTTTGCGATAAGGAAAATTTAGAAAAATGACAACTGTAGAGTATATTAGATATTTAGAGAATACATTTGGTGCAGATTTAGTTACAATATGTGAATCTATAAAACTAAGCCCAAGCTCAAGGGGTTATATTGTTGGTGCCGTTAGTGAATATTTATTACAGGAAGAATTAAAAAAAAATAATTATGAGTCACATAGAATAAAAGAAAAATGGGAAGGAAAAAAGCCTTTTAATCACTATGGAGATTTTTATTTTAAAAAAAATGATAAAGACTTTTGGTTCGTTTTGGAATCTAAAGGTTTAAAATCAAATAGTGAAAAATGGCATAAGCTTTATGAGGGAGATAAATTAAAAAAATTTTTATTTAAACACGCGGATAAAATAAATTGGCTTAGTTTTAAAAATAAAATACATTGGCACGAAATTATAAATTTTGGAAAATCAGATCTATTAAAGAAGATTCAAGATCATAAAAAATATTGGAATTTTATTAATAAAAAAAATATACAAAGTAAAAGAAAAACAAATAAATTTTTATTAATGAAAAATGAATTAGAGTCTTTTAAAGATTTTTTTCCAATTAATACAAATACAGAATTAAAGATAATTAAAAAACTTAATAAATTGCATTATGTAATCTATAAAATATCTTTAGATATAGACAATTGGTTGAAAAATAATAACTTGTGCCAAGAAAAAATGGAATTATCTTATGTGACGCAAAAAATAAAAGTTATTGAAACACACTTTGTTTCTGGCACATCCGGAAGTGGCAATAGAGAACAGGCAACTCCAAGAAAAGATGAATTTAATTTGATTTCAATTGATCTATTTTTAAGAACCAAAAAACATAATTTTATTTATGCTAATCCAACTCTGCTAGAGGTTTCATCCTCTAACGAAAATCATTTACAGCAAAATTATATTGTGGGCTTTATTTTTCCAGAAAAAGAAGATCCAATAAGCTTAGACAAAAAATATTGGTATGATAATTTAAAAGATGCCTATGATACGATAGATGACAATCTGTCAATAAGGAAAGAAGATATGCAGATTGATACTAGAAGCGAAGAACTTATGTTTGACTACTGAATAGATAGAATTAAAAATAAACTATTCGATACACTTAAAATATATAAATTCAACTAGCTACAAATTACACTGTGTATTGTTTTTGCAGTTTTTATATCTTGCTCAATAGCCCACTTGCCCATCTGATTAAATCCCTTTTTGATAGTTCTTTTGTATGTTCATGGTTTTTTGTTACAAACTTTAAAGGAGTATTGTTATATATATTTTTTATATTTTCTATCTTTATATCATCTATAAAATATAAATTTATAAAAAAATCAAAAGTATTTTGTGTTACTGGATTGTCTGAAATAATAACCCAAGTACTTGCTGATGAATTTTCCCCATTTTCAATATCCAGTAACCCTATGTGTAAATTATTGTACTTAAATGTTGCTGTAATGTATTCTTTTTCTCTTTGATTTAGTTTGCATTTTGGTTTAACTTTCCCGGTTTTTTTGTCTATGATTTGTGGTAGCTTTTGAACATTGTTTTTGACTAAATCTTTTATGTTGCATTCGGCTTTTAAAAAATCAATATACTTATTGAATGCTTCAAAATTTTTAATGCGTTCGTCGTCAATTTTCTTCATGATATATTCTTTTAGTTTTGTGCCGAGCACAACTTTTCTTATTGTGTTTACGCCTTCAATCTGCGATTCGGTAGTGCTTTGATCTATTGGTGTATTGTTTAAAGCGTATTCTTTTATCTGTAATATTTTTATTATGCTATCAATAGTTTCTTCTTTTTCTTTTACTTCTATGCCGCATAAGCTTCCACAAGAAAAATTTTTGTCTTTATAAATTTTGTTATAAAAATATGCACGAGTCGCTGGCGCTTCTTTAAGTATCTCTGTTGTGTCATGTGGCATCATGGACTTTACAGTGGGTAATGACGAAAAATCTTTCATGCTTTTTATAATATTATCTTTTTGAATTATTTTAAGAAGTTTTGTGAATCCGAGACTTGAATAATCATTAGTAATTTCATGTATGAAATAAGTAAGCTTGCCATGCTTATCATTAATGAGTGATGCCCTAGATTCAATTCTAAATTCATCCATAATAGGAAATTTTGCTTTTATTGGCATGTTGTTTACTTTTTTATTTTTCATATAATTGAGATAGGATTGTATGTAGGCACTGATGTCTTTAAAGCATTTGTTAGAGTAATTTTGGCATACAAAGCGATGTATATGAGCTGCATCTTCGTCTGATTTTTTCTGCTTTAGTATAATTGTAGCCTTATTGTTTTCAATATATGCTCCTTGATGCAGATTGTCTAGTTGATCTTTAAATACAGCCTCTCTTAAACTAGTAAATCTGAAATAATAGTATATTGCAACTGCATAGTGCGGGATTATTATATTGAAATTGTCAAAACAAATATAATAGCAATATATTTGTTTGGCGTATTTTAGATATGGATTTAATAATTTATCAAAAAGATAAAAAATTTCACTTTGTTCTATCAGTTCTTCTAATTTAAATATGTTGTCTTTATTTATCATACAAGTATCGATATGAAAGTTAAATCTTTGTATCTCACTATTAATTATTTTTGTTGTTTTACACCCATTTAAGAAATACTTCCTGACAGGAAAATGAGTAAAAAGTAGCTCCGGAGAAAGATTGTAGCTAAAAGTATAATTTTCTTTATGGTTTTTTATTATAACCTTGAATTTATTATTTGCATAATCATCACTATTAAGCATTAGTCTTATTGGAAGTAGAATTTCAAAAATATCTTCAGAGTTTTTTGCCATAAATTCCGGGATTATATTCCTAGTGGTTTTGTTTCTCCCCATTTCCATTCTCATTTTTTATTGTATATATTATCAATTTTTATTTCCTATTCTCATTTTATTTTGACTTTGACAAAACTGCCTAATGTATATATGTAAAATATCGATCGCAGCAGGCGTAATGCCCGAAATTTCACTTGCTGCAAAGAGCGTAGGCGGCGCAAATTTCTCAAGCTTTTCTACAACTTCGTTGCTAAGTCCGCTGATACCGCGGAAGCTAAAGCCTTCAGGTATTTTAACGCTCATCATATCTTTCATCTTGTTGATCTGATTTTTTTGCTCGTTGATATAGTGTTTGTATTTGCATTCGATTAAAATTTGCTCTAAGCTAGCTTCGTCTAAATTTGCGAAAAACTCATCTAGTTTTCGTAGTTTTTCTTCGGTAAAACTCTTTCTGGCAACTATCTTTTGAAGTGTTATTTTTTCGCTGATGACATCTTCATCTAAGCTTGCAAGCATGGCTAAATTCTCTTTTGACGGAGTTAGTTCGCGACTCTCTAAAATTTCAAGTCCCTTAGTTAAATTTGTTCTTATGTTTTCTATCTTTTTGTGAGTTGTTTCATCTATGAGTCCAAGCTCGCGTCCATAAGAGCCAAGTCTTAAGATAGCGTTATCTTCGCGCAAAAGCAAGCGGTATTCTGCCCTGCTGGTAAACATTCTATAAGGCTCTTTCGTGCCTTTTGTAACCAGATCATCTATCATCACGCCGATATACGCCTCATCACGGCGCAGCACTAAAGGCTCTTTTTCTTCTAGGCTTAAAACCGCGTTTATGCCAGCCATGAGTCCTTGCGCGCCCGCTTCTTCATAGCCTGTCGTGCCGTTTATCTGGCCTGCTAGATAAAGCCCTTTTATCTTTTTGGTTTCCAAGCTATGTTTTAGCTCGGTAGGCTCGACGTAGTCGTATTCTATAGCGTATCCGTGACGAACTATGCGAGCTTTTTCAAAGCCTTTTACCGAATGAAGCATCTTAACTTGCACCTCATAAGGAAGGCTCGTTGAAAAACCGTTGATGTAGTATTCGGTCGCTTCAAGAGTTTGAGGCTCGATGAAAAGATGGTGACGCTCTTTGTCCGCAAAGCGATTTATCTTATCTTCGATACTTGGGCAATATCTTGGTCCAACGCCTTCGATCTGACCCGTAAAAAGCGGCGCCTTATCGAAATTTGAGCGGATAGTTTCGTGTGTTGTGTCGTTTGTATAGGCTATATAACAAGGCAGTTGGACGGGGTTAAAATTTTTTGTTCTAAAGCTAAACGGTTTTGGATTTTCATCGCCATCTTGCTTTTCCAGCATGCTAAAATCAATCGTCTTAGCATCGATTCTCGGGCAAGTTCCCGTTTTTAGCCTGCCCATCTTAAGCCCCAAATTTGAAAGGCTTGAGCTTAGATTTGTAGAGCTTAGCTCGCCAACGCGACCGGCTTCAAGCTTGTTAAAGCCCACATGAATAAGTCCGTTTAAAAAAGTTCCCGTGGTGATTATCAGTTTTTTTGTTTTGTATTCGTTGCCAAGGTGGGTTTTAACTCCCGTTATCTCGCCTTTTTGAGTTAAAATTTCTGTTGCTATCTCTTGAGTTATATCTAAATTCGAAGTGTTTAAAAGCGCGTTTCTCATATAGACGCGGTATCTATCCATATCGATTTGCGCTCTTGAGCCGCGAACCGCAGGGCCTTTGCTCTCATTTAGGACTCGAAACTGAATTCCAACCGCATCGGTTGTTAAGCCCATTTGTCCGCCAAGCGCGTCTATCTCTTTTACGAGATGGCCTTTTGCAAGTCCGCCTATGGCGGGATTACAGCTTGCCGCTCCGATTTGTTCGGCTAAGATTGTTATTAAAAGTGTTTTTTTACCCATTTTTGCAGCCGCCATACACGCTTCAATGCCCGCATGACCGCCGCCGACTACGACTACATCATAATTATCCACTAAATTTGCCTTCTTAAAAATAAGGGGGATTTTAGCCAAAAAGTTATAAAGGATAGCTGATTGAAATTTTTGTATTTAATAAATTGAAGAGATTTTAAGGTAAATTTTATATGAAATTTTACTACTTTGAAAAATTTTAAAATAAATTTCCGCTTGCATCGCTTAATAATTTAACTTAACCAAAAATATTAAATTTTTTATTTTATATATTAACTTAAGATAAAGTATTATCTTTTATCAATTAGAGCACAAAACTACATAGATATAAATTTTTTAAAGTTATCAAATTTATATCTAAAAATATGATTATATCGATAAATTTTGAAATAAAAAGTAAAAAATATCCAAAATATTAATAAAATATAAATTACATAATTTAATATAAAAATTACAAAATTCGTCAGACAAATGACGGAAATTTTCTTTTATATCATATAAAATTACCATGCAAACTTCAGGAAAGGGGTAGTAAAAGAATGAGTTGTATAGCTTATACTGATTTATCAAATTTAATATTTAAATTTAATAATTTATTAAATTTTGATTTTTTAAATAGTATCTATATGCTCAAATTTGATCTAAAAACGCGGGGAGGCGGAGTTAGAGGGGAAAGATGGGTTGAAAACAACCTAAATCAAGTGAGCGGAAGCGCTTTTGCTGCGCTTTTTGCTCATATTAGGAGGGATTTATGAAACAACATAAATTTGTAATTGCCGATTATAAGCGTTGTATAGGATGCGCTACTTGCATGGCCGCCTGTTTTAAAAGCGCTTATGAGCGAGGAAAACTATCAAAAGCACGCCTTACCGTGCTTAGACAAGCTCGCGGTGTCATGCCTACTCAGTGCAGGCAATGCGATGACGGACCATGCGCAAACGTATGTCCGACAGGTGCGCTTAGGTTTGACGATAACTGCATCGAGCTTCACGAGGAGATTTGTATAGGCTGTAAGCTTTGCACTATCGCTTGTCCTTATGGAGCTATAACTTCAAGTGCCGAGCTGATGCCTTCGGTAAACTATGCGGTAGAGCCAAAATACTATCTTGAGATAGAGTCTCAAGCGGGCGCTAAAAATATCGCCATAAAATGCGATATGTGCTACGGACGCGCGGACGGTCCCGCCTGCGTTGATGTCTGCCCTACAAGCGCTCTTATAATGGTTGATCCTAAATTTGAAGAGCATAAGCTTGGTAGAAAGATAGATTTTGATTCAGCAAACGCCTTTGCGCACAGAGTGCTTGAAGGAAGCGGAAATTTAAACGCTAAAGCAGCATCCGAGGCTCAAGACGGAGGTGTAAAATGATAGGCGTTTATATGCTTTTTCTTATAAGTGCAATCGTTAGCATTTTGTTTTACACAGCGCCAAAAGCGGCTGTTAAAGTAGGCTTTGGACTTAGCTCTTTAAGCTGTTTTTACGCTATGGTGCATTTTGTAGTAAATATGGGTTCAAGCGACAGCTTTGTGCTCTTTGGAAATTTTCTTTATTCTCCGAATTTTGCGTTAAATCCGCTTGGAAATTTCTTTAGCTTTGTTGTGGTATTTATAGGCTTTGCAAGCAGCGTTTACGGCATGAGCTACGCAGAAGAGTATATCAAAAAAGCAAACGTAGGCGTTTTTGCCTGTTTGTTTAACTTATTTATACTATCTATGCTTTTAGTTATAAGCGCAAACAACCTATTTTGCTTCATCGTGCTTTGGGAGCTTATGACTCTTGTTTCGTCATTCTTGATTCTCGTTAATGACGGCAAAGGCACGCTAAGAGCGGTGATGATATATCTTGGTATCGCGCAAGTCGGTGCGTTTTGTATAACATGCGGACTTTTACTTATCGCATACTATGCGGGAAGTAGTGAATTTAGCGCATTTATGAATGTTAAAATGCCGTTTGGCGCTTCCGTGGTCGTATTTATACTATTTTTGGTTGGCTTTGGAAGCAAGGCGGGCATGTGGCCGTTTCATGTTTGGCTTCCGCTTGCTCACCCTGCGGCACCTTCTAACGTTTCGGCTCTGATGAGCGGCGTTATGATAAAAGTTGCTTTGTTTACTTTGGTTAAATTTACGCTTTACTTGCCGCTTAGCACATGGTTTGGACTTACTATCTTGATACTGGGTGCGGCTAGTTCGCTATTTGGCGTGCTTTACGCACTTTGCCAACACGACTATAAAGCGCTTCTTGCATATCACTCAGTTGAAAACATAGGCATCATCTTGCTTGGTCTTGGAACTGGAATTTACGGCGTTGCAGCGGGCAATATGACTCTAGCTGCGGTAGGCTTTTTGGCAGGTTGCTATCACGTAGTAAACCACGCGATATTTAAGGGACTTCTTTTCCTTTGCGCAGGTTCGGTACTTCACGCAACTCATACCAGAGATATGGACGTGCTTGGCGGACTTGCTAAGAAGATGCCATGGACAAGCGTTGGTATGTTTATAGGTATTATGGGTATCGCCGCACTTCCTCCTGTAAACGGCTTCGTTTCGGAGTGGTTTACATATCAAGGTATGCTTCAAGGTGCGATGGGCGAGGGCATAGTAACTAGATATATATTTACCCTTTCGGTTGTCGCTCTTGCGCTTACCGGTGTTTTAGTCGGTATGCACTTAAAGCTATATGCGGTTATCTTTGCGGGAACTCCAAGAAACAAAGAAATTTGGGAAAATGCAAAAGAATCACCTATCGGCATGGTTCTTGGTATGATAATTTTAATGATAGGCTGCGTGGGCTTTGGCGTGGGAGCTAATATCATAGTTGATTACATCATGCAAGCCGTAAATTCAATCGCTCCAAGCGGATATGATGCAAGTCTTGGCGCTACATCTATAACTTCACCTATGGGAAGTTTCGTTTCTACTCCGTTAATCGCCGTTATCCTTGGTTCAACCATGATCCTTCCTTTCATAATCCTAGCGGTCATGAAAGCAAATAGATCAAAACCAAGAGAGACCGATCCTTGGGCTTGCGGATTTAAATACAGCCCTCGTATGCAAATGACTGGTGGACCTTTTACCGGAGATCTTAGAAAGATTATGGACTGGCTATTTAAGGGTCATAAAAAGGTTATCACCAAAGGATATTTTAGCCCGGTTGAGTATCACAACCATCCGCAAGATATCTGGTGGGGCATGATATATGAGCCTGTGATCGAGTGGAATAAAAAGATAGCCGATAAGATAGGAATTTTCCAAAACGGCTATACAAACGTATATGCTCTATATATTCTTGTCTATCTTTGCGCTATTTTGGCAGTCGGTTACTTTTTGATTTGAGGGGGCGATTATGGAAACTATACTTTTAATGATATTTCAAGTCGTCGTTATCGTTTTGGTAGCACCCCTGTTTGACGGAATGGCTAGAAAGCTTAGAGCTAAGCTTCAGTCAAAACAAGGAAGCGATTTTTTCCAAACATATCGCGACATTATAAAGCTTTTTAGACGCGGCAGAACCGTGCCTGAGTGCTCTCACTGGGTGTTTAGACTGGCTCCGTTTTTTCTCTTTGCAACTTCGGCTGCGATCTTGGCGGCTATACCTATAACATATAGCAAAGAGACGGTGTTTGGAGCGTATTCTGATATATTTGTGATACTTTATCTAGGCGCCTTGCTTAGATTTGTATTTGGTGCGGCTTCTATCGATAGCGGTAACCCGTTTGCCGCAACAGGCGGCGGACGCGAGCAGATGCTGGCCGTATATGTAGAGCCTGTTATGATGATGTGTCTAATCGTCGTTATGATGGCGGCAGGTACTTCAAATTTGGTTGAAATTCAACAGATGGTAAAAAGCGGTCAGATCGGATATCAAATTCCAAGCTTTGCCGTTGCGTCAATCGCCTTTTTATGGTGTATGTATGTAGAAACGGGAAGGAAACCTTATGACGTAGCCGAGGCCGAACAAGAGCTTCAAGAGAGTTTGCTGGGTGAATATGCAGGTAGCGACTTAGGTCTTGTTCAAGCCTCGCTCATCCTAAAACAATTTGCGATGATAGGGCTATTTTTAACTATATTTGAGCCTTGGAATTTCTCAAATCCGTTTTTAGCCATCATCATCTTTGTTTTAAAAGCGGGTGTCTTTTACGTAGCGGCTGTATTTATCGACAACTTCGGACCGCGCTTTAAGATGACTTCAAGTTTAAGAAGAAGTGCACTAGCCGCACTAGCCATATCTTTTGTGGCTTTAACTCTTTATGTGGTGGGGGTGTGAGATGGCAACGCTAGATATTTTGGCTGTTTGTATGATAGTAACTTCTCTAGCCGTCTTCGGACTTAGAAATTTAAAGGCTGCCGTTGGTGTTTATGCGGTTCAAACCTTGCTACTAGTCGCTATATTTTTTATGCTTGCGGCTAAATTTGAAGCCGATCAGCTATTTGCTTGGGCCGTTGTGGCGTTTTTTACAAAGGTCGTCTTTGTTCCGGCGGTTTTGTTTTGGCTCATTAAAAAGCTAGGTGTTATCTCTGAAGATGAGCCTGTAACGGGATTTTTCGTAAGTCCTGTTATAGCGATGGGCTTTAGCTTGGCTATTGCTATGAGTATTCACCCTATATTTTTAGAGTTTTCTCTTATAAAAGAAGAGATTATGCTAATAGCTGCCGTGACAGTATTTATGATGGGAATTTTTGGCTTCATGCTTAGAAACTCTTTCATCAAACAAATTTTAGCTTACTGTCTGTTTGAAAACGGCATCCACTTAAGTCTTGCTCTTATGGCTTACAACTCTCACGAGCTTGTCGAGCTTGGAATCTTAACGGATGCGATTTTTGCAGTTATCATTATGAGTGTTCTAGCTATAAGATTTTATAAGGCTTACGGTAGCCTTGATACGTCTAAAGCTACGAACTTAAGGGGATAAAGATGGATAGTTTAACTTTGATACTAATTTTACCGCTTATTGGCGCATTGATACTCTTTGCTTCTCCTAAGAGCCACTCTCTTTTGAGCGCTTTGCACGTGGGTATTTCGGTTGCTACTTCGGTTGCCTTGCTTTATAACGTAAGCAAGGTCTTAAGCGGCGGAAGATTTTTTAGCTATGATCAGTTTTTATTTCTTGATAGCTTAGGCTGTGTCTTTTTGATTCTCATTGCTGTTACGGGCTTGCTTGTAAATATCTACTCAACCCAGTATATGAAATGGGAATTTGAAGACGGACATATAAATTTAGACGATCTTAAAAAATACTACGCGCTTTGTCATGTATTTGTCTTTACTATGACTCTAAGCGTAGTTTGTAACAATATCGCTTTTATGTGGGCCGCTATCGAAGCTACGACTCTAGCTTCCGTTTTTCTTGTGGCTATTCATAAGGATCAAAAATCAACAGAGAGCGGATATAAATACATCATCCTTTGCTCTATCGGCTTGGCATTTGCGCTTTATTCTACCGTGCTTCTTTACTCGGCTACGTTTAGCAATATCCAAAACGGCGAAACCGCGATGCTTTGGACCGTGATAATGGATAACTCAAAAGAGCTAAATCAAGATGCTACGAAGCTTATATTTATATTTGCGCTTATCGGCTTTGGAACCAAAGCGGGTCTTGCTCCTACTCACACTTGGTTGCCTGACGTTCACGCTCAAGGTCCTGCGCCTATATCGGCACTTCTTTCGGGTGTGCTTTTAAAATGCGCTATGCTCGCTTTGCTTCGCTACTATGCGGTTACTTCAAGCACCGTTGGACCGGAATTCGTGCAAGCGGTTATGCTGATATCAGGAACCATAACGCTATTTGTAGCGGGAATTTTCCTAGTGAGACAACACGACGTAAAAAGGATGTTTGCATACCACTCTATCGTGCATATGGGCGTTATAGCGTTTGCTTTGGGAATCGGCGGCGAACTTGGAATTTTTGCAGCCATTTTTCACTGTCTAGCTCACAGCTTTACTAAGGCGCTTGCGTTTTGCTCAACCGGAAATATCGCAAGAATTTACGGACATAAAGATATGAGCAAGATGGGTGGTATGATAAAGATCGCTCCTATTACTACGATAATGTTTGGAGCTGCTGTTTGCTCGCTGGTTGGAGTTCCGGCTTTTGCTATATTTGTGAGTGAATTTTTGGTATTTAAAGGTGCGATTATGAGCGGTCAATATGTAGCCGTTACGCTTTTTGCCATCGCACTTGCTATCATCTTTATAGCCGACTTTTCTCACTTTAATATGGCTAGTTTTGGCGAGCCAAAAGGAACGATAATTCATAACAAAGAGATGAGTTTGGTGGAAAATTTACCGCTTATCGCACTTTGTGCGCTCATAATCATCTTTGGAGTATGGCATGTAGATAGCTTTTATACTCTGGTTGATAGCGGCGTAAAAATAATGATGAGGGGTTAAAGATGCGTGGAGATAAATTTGTTGAAATTTTAAGAACTAAGGTCAAAGTGCTTGAAGTTACAAGACAGACCGATGATCAATTAACGGTTTTAGTAGATAGAAACGACCTCCCGCTTGCGGTTAAGACGCTTTATTATGATATAGGCGGGTTTATATCTACTATGATACCGAGCGATGAGCGCAGTATAAACGGAAGTTTCGCGCTTTATTACGCGATTTCTATGGAAGGCTCAAAGATGAGCGATACTGATGATTTTGCACCTGAAGATAAGTGCTTTATCACGGTTAAAACTTTAATACCGGGAAATGATCCTACTTTTCCTTCGGTTACTCCTTTGGTGCCTGCTTGCGTGTGGTATGAAAGAGAGGCTTACGATATGTTCGGCTTGGTGGCGGAGGGTTTGCCTGATCGCCGCCGCTTGGTTTTGGCCGATGACTGGCCGGACGGACTTCATCCGCTAAGAAAAGATGCGATGGATTATAGATATCGCCCGGATGCGGTTGATCATAGAGACGAACCTGAGGCTGAATTTTTGTTTCCGAGCGGAGATAGCGTAGTAGACGTGCCTCTTGGACCGCTTCACGTAACAAGCGACGAGCCGGGACACTTTAGACTGTTTTGCGATGGAGATGAGATTATAGATGCGGACTACCGACTCTTTTATGAGCACCGAGGTATGGAAAAGCTTGCCGAAAACAGAATGAACTATGATCAGATGGGTTATCTAGCCGAAAGAGTTTGCGGAATTTGCGGATATGCTCACGCTATAGCTTGTATAGAGGCCGCCGAAAAGGCGATCAGGCTTGAAATACCGCTTCGCGCTCAAGCGATACGAGTGATATGTCTTGAGATAGAGCGTCTTCACAGCCATCTTTTAAATATAGGTCTTGCATGTGAGGTTACGGGTAACTTTAACGCATTCATGCATATCTTTAGAATACGCGAATACTCTATGGATCTAGCCCAACTTGTAACCGGAGGTCGTAAGACATATGGTAACGTCGTAATGGGCGGATTAAGACGCGATATGACAAACGAGGAGATCAAAAAGGGTATTGAGATCATCAATAAGCTTGATGTTCAGATAACCGAAATTTGGGATGCGGTTATGGATGATAAACGCCAAATCGGACGCTGGAAGGGCGTTGGTGTGCTTGATCGTCAAGTAGCGCGCGATTTTAGCCCGGTTGGACCAAATATGAGAGGTTCTGGCTTTAAGCGAGATAACCGCTACGATCATCCATACGACTTCTTTAATCAGCTTGAATTCGAGGTCGCGGTTGAGTATGGAGGAGACGTGCTTAGTCGCGAAATCGTAAGATATAAGGAGCTAAAGACGTCTATAAGCATTATTCGTCAATGTTTTCAAAATATGCCTCAAACTCCGATCATGATCGATCCAAAGACTATGATTAAGCCTGAAAACTACGCTTTAGGACACGATGAGGCGCCACGGGGCGAGAACGTACACTGGATCATGCAAGGAAGCGCTCAAAAGGTCTATCGCTGGAGATGTAGAGCGGCAACTTACAACAACTGGCCAAGCTTGCGTTATCAATTTAGAGGCAACACCATAGCCGACGCCGCGCTTATAGTCTGTTCGCTTGACCCGTGTTATTCGTGCACGGAGCGTGTTACTATAGTAGACGTTAAGAGTAAAAAGAGCAAAATTTTAACGGAAAAAGATCTTAAAAGATTCTGCCAAATCGGTGGCGTAAGCAGAAAGGATCTAAGATGATGAAGTTATTTGATATAACCGAAAAATACGGAAAGGCAACCTACGCATATCCTTTTGAGCCGTATATCGTGCCTACGAATTTCCGCGGGCAACCTGAATACACATACGAGCTTTGTATAGGTTGTGCGGCATGCGGCGTGGCATGTCCAAGTAACGCCATAGAGGTTAAGATGAGCGAAAATCAAGAAAAGCTTATCTGGAAATTCGACTGCGCGCGTTGTATATTTTGCGGACGTTGCGATGAGGTTTGTCCGACAGGAGCGGTAAGACTAAGCGATAGCTTCGAGCTTGCGGTCAAATTTGACAAAACCGCTCTTATTCAACGCGGCGAGCTTGAAGTAGAAAAATGCAAATGCTGCAATAAGCCTTTTACGCCAAAAAGACTTATAAACTATAGCTTTGCTCGCCTTGAAAACGCAAATTTACTTCCCGGAAGGCTTGAAGAGGCGAAAGAGTATTTGCATATTTGTCCGGAGTGCAAGAAGGCTGCATCCGTTAAACGCCTTACGCAAGGCATAGAGGAGGGGATAAAATGAGTCTATATCAAGTTCCTGAAGATATAAAAACGGCAAATGATCTAACGTCTAAGCTTGAACATCTAAAAAACATAAAAAGAAGCTTTAGCGTCTATCGTATAGATTGCGGAAGCTGTAACGGATGCGAGATAGAAATTTTCGCGGCTATTACGCCTATGTGGGATCCTGAAAGATTTGGATTTAAGCTGGTTGCAAATCCGCGCCACGCCGATATCTTAGTCTGCTCGGGTCCAGTTACTAGGCAGATGTATTATCCGCTTTTAAGAGCTTACGAAGCGGCTCCGGATCCAAAGATCGTAGTTGCATTCGGAGCTTGCGGAAGTAGCGGCGGGATATTTTACGATGCTTATAGCGTTTGGGGAGGAGTTGATAAGGTAATCCCCGTAGATGTCTATATACCGGGCTGTCCGCCTCATCCTGCAAGCGTTATTTACGGTCTTGGTATGGCGCTTGGCATCATCGATCAAAAGCTTGAGAAAAAAAGCTACGAAAATGATAACACCTTGCCGCCTCCGGTAGAAAAATCAATCATAGGCGACATACTCTTTGAGCGTGATTTGCAAGCCGAGTCAAAAAGGTTGATGAGTTATGTGTTTGGACGTAAACTGTTTGAGAAGTATATGAACGCGGTTAAAACATCAAGCGATATCAAAGATCCTAGCGCAAGCCGTGCGGCGATACTTGAAGCTATGAAGGATGAAGATGATCCAAGATACGCCGAGTGTATGGCGTTGCTTCATAACGATGTCTATCTAAAATACGCAAAAGCCGATGATAGCTTTATGATAGACGTTCAAAAAGAGGTTTGGGATAAGAGATGATACAGGTCTTTAAACTCACTAAGCGTCACATGGATGAAAACAAAGATATGCCGCGCGAACTAAGGGATATAAAAATTTTCTCTACCTGCGTCGGGCATGGGGTTGGAACCATTGATTTTAGCGAAAAGGTTTTAGAACTTAGCGATGAAGAATTTGAGCGTATCATCCAAAACTCTGGCGAATACGTCAAATTTAAGATCGGAAATTTAAGCAGATATTTTGAGGTTGAAGTTTTTGGCGAGCATGTAGCTAGACTTCTTCCTCAAATGTGCGAGTGTAAATTAAAAGACATCATGGCGAATTTACGCGAAGGTTATTTAGTGCTTAGGAAGGATTTTTAAGTGTATTTGGAAGGAATTTATAAATTTTCTTTGCAAAAAAGCAGGTTAAATTTATCCGTGAATTTTAGATATCTCTTAAAAATAGCCGGTGTATCACTATGAAAAAAGCGCTTCTTTGTATAGGAAATCCGCTTCGCGGCGATGATGATGTAGGCAACGAGGTCGGACGAATAGTCGAGGAAAATTTAAAAGATTGGAAGGTCTTTTACGGGCAGGATGTGCCTGAGGACGAATTTGGGGCGATTAGGGAGTTTAAGCCCGAAATTTTAATAGTAGTTGATGCGATGAGTGGATTTAGCGAGGGAAAGATCGAATTTTTCGACCTGAGCGATGACAGGGACTATATCTACTCAACGCATAATCTACCCACTCCCGTGCTTTTAAGTTATCTAAGAAAAATTTGTCCTAAGACGCTTTTTTTAGGCATTAGCGTCTTGCTTGAAAATGTGCTTGACTTTAAGGAGGGTATGAGCGAGGGTGCTAAGGCGAGTGCCAAGAGGGCGTATGAAAAAATTTTACAAATTGATCTGAATTTAAAGGAGATAACATGTTAAATCCTGCAGAAACCGCTCAAGCCATATCAGGCTCAATGGAGCATAAGGCGCATACTCCGCTTGTTAGCGTTATATTTCTAGCCATTATGGCTGGAGCGGCTATCGCAATGGGCGATATATTTTGGGCTCACTCGACGGTAGGCATGGCTGAAAAGCAGTCGATAGGTATGGCAAATTTTATCGGCGGCATCACCTTTAGCTGCGGTCTCATGATGGTTGTCTTTTACGGAGGACACCTTTTTACAAGCTCTATTCTTTCAGGTGTTAGTGCTTATGAGGGAAGAACTCAGCCGCTTCAAACCTTTGTGTATTGGGCGATAGTTTGGTTTTTTAACTTTGTGGGCGGAGCGTTGATCGCTTATATGTATTATTACTCAGGCTTGCCGTTAAAATACGACGGCTATATACTTTCTCATTTTATTCCTGCCGGCATAGGCAAGGTAACGGCACCTTTTCATGAGCTGTTTATAAGAGGAATTTTTTGTAACGTCTTTGTTTGTATGTCTATTTGGACCGCTACTTCGGAGAGTAACTTAGCGGGCAAATTCTTTGCCATCATGTGGATGATCGGCGCGTTTGTCGCTTGTTCGATGGAGCACTGCGTGGCAAATATGTTTATCATAACGGAAGCTATAATAGCAAAAGCTCACTATCTTGCAGCCGCAGGCGGAGATATGAATGCGCTTGCTACTAACCTAGGACACGGCATGACGGCTGAAAAACTTGAAGCGTTAAATTGGGGTAGCTTTTTAGTTAAAAACCTAGTTCCCGTAACGCTTGGAAATATAGTCGGAGGTTTGTTTTTCGTAGGTCTTGTAGGTTTTATGGTAAATAAATTTGATATGAAAAAGAAATAAAACCCAAAAACCCTTTATTGAAATTTTAGTTCTTGGATTTGGGCTTCTTGTT
>JAUNLC010000019.1:17073-32836 GCA_030532465.1 Campylobacter sp.
TAAAACCCAAAAACCCTTTATTGAAATTTTAGTTCTTGGATTTGGGCTTCTTGTTCATGCAAGGAGTCTAAATCTGAGTTTAAATCCAAATTTTAAAAGCATCAAATTTATCAGGTTGTATAGCTTTGCAACTTTTCATAATCCAATATCAAACACTCATGCGGAGAAGTTCTGGTTAAAACTCCCTCTTTTATAAGCTCGTTAAATGCCGTTGATGCGCTTTGGCGTTTAAGCCCCACAAAAGATGACAACACCTTAAGTGAAAAGGGTAAAAAGACATAGTAATATTCGCCCTGTTTTAAATTTTGCTCTTTTGCAAGCTCTATTAAAAAGCTCGCGATACGACCTTTTGCGTTTTCAAACAGGATTGATTGGATTATCTGTCGTTGTAAGATTATGATATTTACTAGAGTTTGGGTATATGCCTTGCTAAATTCAAAATTCGATAGTATCTCGTCGATATCTTTAACGTCAAGCGAGTAAATTTCGCTATCCTCTAAAGTCTCAATTGCACAGGCTTCATCAAGTATCGTTATGTTGTTTTGTTGTAGGTTGTAGATTATAAACTCTTCGCCGTCTTCATAGATAGAAACCTTTGCCGATCCGCTTTTTAGTATGATGATCTTTATGAAATCGCTGTAGATGATACTGTTTTTTTCTAAAAATTCATGGTTAAATTTCGAGAGTTCCTCTTCGTTTAGAATATCTATGGTTTCGGTTTGCAGTAGTCCTAATCGAGACCTTTTCACTTTAATTTCTTTCTATAATTTTTTATGTATTTTGCTTTAATAAAACAAACTAATGCAAAATGAATAATAAGTTTATCTAAAAACTTAAGAAAACTAGCTGAAAAACAGCGTATGTTATCAAATTTAGCTATAAAATTTACAAAATAATACTAAAAATTTAGATTTAATATTTGTGTAAATTCAAGTATGAAGCGTTATGAAAATTCCTATAAAAACGCAAAAGGACAAATATGCTAATTTAGCATAATACTTAAAACTTTTTTAAATAAAATTATTAATTTTAAAATTAAATTTATATTTTTAAAAGTATAATTGTTTCATGAAATCATATTTAGAAAGGGGTATGAGATGCAAACCATAGTAAAGACTACCTGTCCTTACTGCGGAACCGGTTGCGGCATTGATTTGCAAGTGCAAAACGGTAAAATAGTAAGTGCAAGTCCTACACAAAGCCATCACGTAAATGACGGCGAGCTGTGTCTTAAAGGGATGTATGGCTGGGAATTTGTAAATTCTCCAAAAAGGCTTAGCAAGCCGATGATCCGTAAGCGAAACGGAGTATATGACAAAAACGGCGTGCTTGAAGAGGTTAGCTTTGACGAGGCTTACGACTTTGTAGCTAGCAAATTTAAGAGCATAACCGAAAAATACGGTCCAAACGCGATAATGGGCTTTAGTTCGGCTAGATCAAACAACGAAGACAACTACGTCTTTCAGAAATTCTTTCGCGCTCAAGGCAGTAACAACGTAGATCATTGCGCTCGTCTTTGACACGCTCCGACTGTGGCAGGTCTTGCCAGCACACTTGGAAACGGAACGATGACAAACGATCTAGTTGAATTCGCCACCGATACCGACGTATTCTTGCTTATCGGAACAAACACGAGCGAGTGCCATCCTATCATAGCCATGCAGATGCAAAGAGGGCTTGAAAGAGGCGCTAAGATGATAGTTATCGATCCAAAGCGAACCGATATGGCGAAAAAAGCCGATATCTACATGCAAATTCCAATCGGATCAAATATCAAAACGCTTAACACGATGATAAATTTAATCATCACCGAGGGACTAATCGACGAAGAGTTTATCAAAAACTACACCGAGGGCTTTGAATACCTAAAAGAGGCAGTTAAGGACTTTACGCCTGAGAGGTTTGAAGCTGAAACGGGAGTTAAAAAAGAGCTTATCATAGAGGCTTCTAGAATGTATGCAAAGGCATCAGCTGCGGCGATTTGCTACACTATGGGTATAACTCAGTTTACAGACGGCACTTCAAACGTCTTTTCGCTCTCAAATTTAGCGCTCATAACAGGAAATTTAGGTAAAAAAGGAGCGGGGGTAAATCCTCTTCGCGGACAAAATAACGTTCAAGGCGCATGCGATATGGGCGCGCTTCCAAACGTCATCCCCGCAGGCGCCGTAAACAGCGAATATGCGCAAGAGCAAGCGCGCAAAGTTTGGCACTTTGAGCTAAATCCGACTCCGGGATTTAAGCTAACTCAAGCGCCTGAAAAGATGGATAGCGGCGAGCTTAAGCTGCTTTATGTATTTGGCGAAAATCCCGTGATGAGCGATCCTTGGACCGAGCACTTTGTGCATGCGGTGCATCACTTAGAGTGCTTTATCGTGCAGGATCTTTTCCTAACCGAAAGCGCGCAAAAGGCCGATGTAGTCCTGCCTGCCGCGGGTTGGGGCGAAAAGGACGGAACTTTTATCAACACCTCTCGCAGGGTTCAGCGCACAAGAAAGGCGAGCGAACCCGTAAGCGGAGTCGAGCCTGACTGGAAGGTGGTTTGCAATATCGCAAATCGCATGGGGCTAGAAGGCTTTAAATTTAACGATGCGGAGCAAATTTGGAACGAACTACGCGATCTTATGCCGAAATTTTTTGGCGGCATAAGTTATTATAGGCTTGAAAAGCTTGGCGGTATCAGCTGGCCTTGCCCTGATGAGGATCATGCGGGAACTCCGGTGCTATATACCGATAAGCGCTCAATGCTTGCAGAGGGCAAATTCCGCCTTGTGCCGGTGCTTTATCTTGACGATAAAAACGAACGTGCAAATGCCGAGAAGGAATTTAGAGCAAAAATGCAAATTCCTGATGGCTATCCGGTAGGAAGCGGTGCATTAAGCGAGGTTCCAGATGAAATTTATCCGTGCCTATTTACAACGGGACGCAAGGTTTATCACTATCACACGGGCACGATGACAAGGGAGTGTCCTGCGCTTGAATACGGAGCCGGTATCGAAGGAGCGCTCATAGAAGTAAGTCCTGATATAGCGCGCGAAAGAGAGCTAACGGAAGGTTGCTACGCGCTGGTGCAAAATAAACGCGGTAAGATAGCCGCAAAACTGCATATAAACGAGGATTTAAAAGAGGGAGTGATATTTACGACCTTTCACTATAGCGAGGCTGACGGCAACGAGCTTGCAAACGCGGACGATCCCGATCCGTTTTCGGGTATCACGCCGCTTAAGATGACGATAGCTAACATTAGACGCTTAAGCGAAGACGAATTTATCAAATTTAGAGAGCAAAACGAGATGAGTATGCACTCTGAAACTCCGTATCTATCTCCTAAATCATACTAAATTTAAAGACCTCGTTTTAATGAGGTCTTTACCTTAAAGCCGCTTAAATTTTAATCTCTTTTATAAAATTATGATAATATTTGTCAAAAATTTTTGGAGTTAAATTTGGGGCTGGAAATTTTAAAATCAAAAAGCGTTTTATATGCCGAGGATGAGCCAAGCGTAGCAAACGAGGTTATAGCTCTTTTAAATTTATTTTTTAAAGATGTTTTTTATGCAAAAAACGGCAAAGAAGTTTTAGAAATTTATGAAGAAAAAACTCCCGATATACTTTTGCTTGATGTATCTATGCCCGTTTTAGACGGGCTTGAGGCGCTTAAAGCCATAAGAAAAAATGATAAAGATACCGTTGCGGTTATGCTTACTGCTTTTGATGATAAGAGCACTCTTTTAAGGGCGGTTGAGCTAAATATAACAAAATTTTTAGTAAAGCCTTTTAACAAACAAAATTTCATCTCTATGCTTGAAAGTTGCGCTAAAAAATTTAGACCAAGCGATATAAAAATAGATGAAATTTATACTCTTTCGCTTGAAAATATGCATATACAAAGCAAACAAAATTCAGACATAAAACTTACTAAAAAAGAGTTTTCTCTTCTTAAATTTATGCTTGAAAATAGAGGTAGAGTTTGTAAATTTAATGAAATTTTAAACGCGGTTTACGAGTATGACAAAGGAAATAAAGATAGCCTAAAAGCCGTAATTAAAGAGCTTAGAAAAAAATGCGAATTCATAACTCTTGAAAGCTGCTTTGCCACGGGATATATACTTAGATGAAATTGTCTATCAAAATAAAAACTTTAAGCGTAGTTTTGGTGATTTTTATCCTATTTTTATCGGTGTTTTCATATCTTCGCTACGAAAATATGAAAAGTATCAGTCAAAACAATATGCAAACTACAAATTTAAGGCTTGAAAATTTAATTAAACGTAGCATATCAGGCTTAAACGAGTTTTTACACAATAGAGCCGAGGCGAATTTTAACTCAACCGGAGTTAGCTATGCTTTAAAAAATTCGCTTGAAAAGGAGCTTTACACGCTTAGCTTAGGGCGCTATAAAATCCTTTCCAAAGAGAATATCCATCTAAGACAGATGGCGTTTTTTGATAATAATTTTAACCTTATAACCAAGATGAACGACGAAGTAAATTTGCCTGCAATATCGCACTTAAGAGACGGATTTTATCTGCATGAAAATGAAGTTTTATTTATCAGCTCTACGAAAAACGAGGATGGATATCTTATCTTTGTTTTTGATGCGAAGCACTTTTTGGATCTTATTAAAAAAGAGGGCTATATAAAGGCGAAATTTGCCGTTGATGATGAACTTGAGAGCTTTAAAAGAGCTAAAATAGGCATACTTGATAGGATATCAAATCCGTTTTTGTCTTTTGAAAATTTATACATCTTTGAAGATAAGCTCGCTTTGATGCATAAATTTAAGATAGATTTTTTAGATAGCAAAAGCGGATATATCGTAGTTTTTGAGGATATGTCGGCGCTAAATCAAGATATAAAAAACGCCTTTTACGTAACGGTAGCCGTTGGGCTCGTGATGTTTATAGGCTCTTTTTTGATACTTAATTACGCTTTTAACGTTTTGGTTAAAAAGCTTGAGATAAGCGAGCGTAATTTAGCCTTTGCGAATGAAAATTTAAAAAACGAAGTAAAAACTCAAACCGAGCGAGTTATACAAAAAGAGCGGGTTATGATACATCAAAACCGTCTGGCAAGCATGGGCGAGATGCTCTCAAACATCTCTCATCAATGGAAGCAGCCTTTAAGCGCGCTTTCGGCTATCGTCACGAGACTTGATCTTATAAATGATATGGGTGAAGTTAAAAGAGAGGATTTAAGAGAAAATTTAGCCAAATCCTCGCAGATAATTGATTTTATGTCAAAGACGATAACGGATTTTAAGCTCTTTTTTGCAAAAGAGAGCGAGAAGAGGGTATTTAGCGTCAAAGACGAGTGCGATAAGACGATAAATCTCATAAGTGCGCTTTTAAGCTCAAATTTAATCGATATAAAAAAAGAGTATAGATCAAATTCCAAAATTCTAGGCTACGGCGGAGAGTTTTCGCAGGTGCTCTTAAATCTAATCACAAACGCCAAAGACGCTATATTGCAAAACAGCGTAACGCAGGGCGTTATAACTATAAGCATAGACGAGGATGAGAGGTTTATCAAAATAGGCGTGAAGGATAACGCGGGAGGCATTAAGGTTGAGCCGATAGATAAAATTTATGAGCCGTATTTTAGCACCAAAGATAATAAAATAGGCGCAGGAATAGGTCTGTATATGAGTAAAACCATTATAGAAGAGCGCTTTTGCGGTTCTTTATCGGCTATAAATTTAGACGGCGGAGCTATGTTTGAGATAATTTTGCCTAAAACTTCTTAAATCTCCCTATTTTCTCCCTAGTTCTAATTATAATTTTTGAAATTTGATTTCAAGGAGGACGGAGTGGAGTTTTTAACACTTGTTATTATTACTATTTGTATGTATCTTTTGATGTTTAAGCCTGAGCGTGAAAAGCTCGCGTTTTGCATGTTTGGGACGGCTACTTTTATCCTTACGGGGATGTGGTTCGTATCGACTTTCGGTTCGATATTCGGCAACGGAAACTACTAGGAGGATATGATGAATAGTTGTCTAAACGAAAAGAATTTCAACTTAGTAATGACTACCGCGATTATGCTTATATTGGTTATTCCCGTAGGTATAGCCAATGTTTGGCTCGGATATGTCGTAAGAGAGAGTCCTTGCGTGCTTTGCTGGTGGGAGCGCATGGGTATGATTTTAGTGGGACTTCTTGGCTTTTTTATGCTTAGATACGGACCTAAACTAAAATATGTGATGTCGGTATTTTTGCTTGCGGCTTTTGGTATCCATATGGGCTTAAGACATCTTGGAAATTTCGTTCAGCTTGATGTGGATATGGGGCTTGGCGCTTCGATTATGGGCGTTAGAACTTATACTTGGGCTGCGATAGTTTATTGGGCGGTGGTCGTAGTTATGTCGCTTCTTTTGATGTTTGTAAAACGAAGCGAGGAGTTAAATGCCGATTTTACGGGGCAAAGAAACGTTATCAAGCCTTTTAACAAATTCGGACAAATCGTATTTTATATCTCTTTCGCGCTTGTTATCTCAAATGCAATTCAAGCCTTTTTTACCAACGGAATTCCTCCATACGGAGGCAAAGCTCCAACCGATAGGATGAGTCTTAATTTGGCTATGACTAGCAAGACTTGGGAGAGTTATGTTTGGGATAGGCTAAAATCTTTTAATTTAAAAAAGGATTATCCTGAAAAACCCTATATACACGGAATTTTTAACACTAAGAAATTTAACGAAAGCTTTGCAAACGGAGCATTTGAAGATGCTAAAAAGCTTCAAATTTTAGCCGTTAAGGAGATTGGCATTAAGATGAATAAGGGCGATATGATAGCTGCTTTATCCTATGATAATAAAAATGAAGAATTCGCTTTTACTTCGCATTTTGGTGGAAGCTATTTTACAAAAGATCTAAATACGGCTAATAAATTTGCAGTTATCGATTATCAAAATAGTTGGAATTTCGGTCATACGACGGCAACTGCGTTTACGGGAGAAAATTTGCTCGTAATCGGTCAAAACAAGACCGCCTACGGTTTAAAAAAGCTTGAAAAACCTATGGATGAAGTTATCCAATACAGAACATTTTTAGAAACCAGCGGAGACTACGGAAGTTTCTTTGAAAAGAGCGTTGATAAATACACAAAAGACGGAAGACCTTTTTTAACCACCATAAGAGCTAAGCAGGCTTACGCTTTGGCGTTTGGAGCCGACGAAAAATTTATGTATACGATAAGCGCTCCAAACAGAGTTGTTAAAAATGTCGTTATCAGCAAATTTCCTATAAATGAAAAAAAGATGAGCGCTGAGGGGTATTTAAAGCCCGCTAAGGATTTAAAGCTTAAAGAGAAGAGAAATTTAAAAGACTATTACGTAGTTGGCGCGGCTGTCGAGGGCGATAGAATTTTAGCTTACAGCAGGGAGTATAGCACTCTTTTAAGTATCGATAAAAACAGCTTTGAAGTTAAAGAAGTTTACGAGATGCCGCTTATGAAAGAGCCGCATTCGCTTGCTCTAAGCAAAGACAGGCTATACGTGCTTGGTTTTGAAAAAGGCAAAAATTTGCTTTATGAGATAGAAAAGCCGTTTTGAAAATTTGATTTAACTTGTTTGTGAGTAGAATTTTAGTAAAATCCTTGAAATTTGAAGGATTAAAATATGTTTAACGGACTCATTCGCGAGATAGGCGAGGTTGTTAGCTACTCGCAAAACAAGCTTAGGTTAAAAGCCAAACATAGACCAAATTTAGGCGATAGTATCGCGGTAAACGGCGCTTGCTTAAGCGTGATAGAGCTTTTTACGGACGGCTTTAGCGTGGAGCTAAGTGCGGAAACCAGAGCCGTTATAGCGACTGAAAATTTAAAAGGGCGGGTTCATATAGAGCCTGCTATGAGGCTTAGCGATAGGATAGACGGGCACTTGGTGCAAGGGCATATCGATGCGCTAGGCGAAATTTCAAAGATAACAAAACATGAAAACGGGGTGGATTTTTATATAAATTTGCCCCGAGATATCATGCATCTGATAGCAAATAAAGGCAGTATCTGTGTAGATGGAGTAAGCTTAACGATAAATGAGGTTACGCCAAGCGGAGTTAGGCTAACGATCATCCCCATAACATTTCGCGAGAGCCTTTTTAGCGAGTTTAAAGTGGGCCGCAGAGTAAATATCGAAAGCGATCTTTTAGCGCGCTACGTGGCTCATCAGCTTGGATTTAAAAAGCGGATGAGCTGGGATGAGGTAGATCACATCGCAAGTCTTTATTAGAAGCGATTGAAGCGAAATTTCAACCAAATTTGCCGTGGATGTATTGTTTAGTCTTTTTCTCTTTTGGATCATGAAAAATTTGCTTAGTTTCGCCAAATTCAACCAGATCTCCAAGGTGGAAAAATCCCGTATAATCAGCTATGCGCATCGCTTGTTGCATATTGTGAGTAACGACAACTATGCTAAATTCTTCACTCAAATCAACCATAAGTTTTTCTATCGTCTTTGTCGATATCGGATCAAGCGCGCTTGTAGGCTCATCCATCAAGATAAGCTCGGGCTTAATGGCTATGGTTCGCGCTATACAAAGGCGCTGTTGCTGGCCGCCGCTAAGCGAGGTTGCAGGGCTTTTTAGCTTGTCTTTTACCTCTTCAAATAGCCCCGCCTTTTTTAGGCTATCAACTACCAGCTCATCGCACTCGCTACCCTTTTTTACCATCTTATGCACGAGCGGAGCGTATGAGATGTTTTCATATATGCTTTTTAAAAATGGATTTGGCTGCTGAAACACCATGCCTATGCGCTTTCTAACCTCTATCTCATCAACTTCTTTTGAATATATATTTTGGTTATCTACTATAATTTGACCCGTGATTTTTACACCCTCTATAAGCTCGTTCATCCTGTTAAAACACCTTAAAAAGCTTGATTTGCCACAGCCTGAAGGGCCTATTAGGGCGGTGATTTTTTTATTATGGATATCCATATTGATATTTTTTAAGGCCTGCTTATCGCCGTAAAATAGATTTAAACCCACACTTTTTGCTTTTATCTTCATTTTATACCTTTTTATTTATTTTGTTTCTTAGGATGATCGCGGCTAAATTTAGAGCAAACACCGTAAAAAGTAGCACGAGTATCGCCGCACTCGTCTTTTCTATGTAAATTCTCTCGGGACTTGATGACCAGATGTAAATTTGAGCGGGCATTACGGTTGATGGATTTAGCAAATTTGTGGCGATTTCAGGCACAAAAGCTATCATGCCAACTATCATTAACGGCGCTGTTTCGCCGATAGCGCCCGCTAAAGCCATGATAAGACCTGTTAAAATCCCTCCAAATGCGTTTGGTAAAACATGTCCGAAAACAACTTGAAATTTCGTAAGCCCAAGCGAGTATCCAGCCTGCGATATGCTCTCGGGCACTATTCTTAACGCGCTTCTAGTGCTTACTATGATGACAGGTAGGCTCATGATCGCTAAAACTATTCCGCCTACGAGAGCCGAGCTTCTTGGCATGCCAAAGAAATTTATAAATACGGACAGCCCCAAAAGCCCAAATATGATCGAAGGAACGGCGTTTAGGTTGTTTATATTTATCTCGATAAATTTTGTAAATTTATTGTCTTTGGCAAATTTTTCAAGATATACGGCACTTGCCACTCCGATCGGAAATGCAAGCCCCATAGCTACTATCATGACTAAGACGCTACCTACAATGGCTGATAAAAATCCAGCATTTTCAGGTATCTTTGAGTCGCCTCTAGTGAAAAAGTCCTTGTTAAATTTGCTTACTATGACGCCTTTTGTCTTAAGCTCTATCACCTCTTTTATCTCTTCACTGTTTAATTTAGTGAAATTTTGTTTTAAAAATCCGTCCACATCGGCGTTTGCGGTAGCCAAAAAGCTTTTAGTTTCTCCGATATTTATGCTCTCTTGTTTGATTAAATTCGGTAAATTTCTAAGCCATGCGCGAGAGATATATTTTTTCTCGGGATTTTGCAAAGAGTATGGATTTTTGATAAGTTTTTCGGTGATTAAGATATCAACCTTGACGTAGTATCTTTTAAATTCACCCATCCCGCTACTAATCAAAGAAAATAGAAAAAATGCCAAAAATATGATACAGAAAGCAAATGATGACATCGATACAAGCTTAAAAATTTTGCTTTTTAGCCTTCTTGCTTTAAGCCTTTCTTTGGATATTAAGCCTATCATCAACTCTCCTTATAAATTTGAAATTTTATATTTTCTTTGGAAATTTCTTGAGATCAAAACGGCTATTAAATTTATGATAAAAGTTAGCGCAAACAGCGTGATACCAAGAGCAAAAGCGCTTAATGTAAGCGAGTTGTTAAATTCCTGATCCCCGCTTAAAACCTCTACTATCTTAACCGTAACCGTAGTCATATCCTCAAGCGGATTTAGGCTTAAATTTACCCTTAAGCTTGCCGCCATAACCACTATCATGGTTTCGCCCAAAGCTCTTGAAAGCCCTAAAAGACAAGCTCCTATGATACCGGGCATCGCGGAGGGAAGCACTACAAAGCAGATACTCTCCTCCTTGGTTAGTCCAAGGCTTAAGGCTGCGTATTGAAGCCTTTTTGGCACTAAGGATATGGAGTCATCACAAAGGCTTGAGATCATAGGTATTATCATTATTCCCATTACCACTCCAGCGCTTAAAGCGTTATTATAAGAGGCGTTTAGTCCAAAAAATTCTGCTATCTTAACCGTAAACGGAGCCACAAATATAGCCGCAAAGAAGCCGTATACCACGCTTGGCACTCCTGCTAATATCTCTAAAACAGGCTTTAAAAGGGCTCTTGCTCTTTTACTTGCGTATTGACTTAGATATATCGCGCTAAAAATTCCAATAGGAAATGCCGTAACTATCGCAATAAGGCTTATATAAAATGTTCCAAAAAACAGCCCAACCGAGCCAAACTGAGCGTTTTTATCCAAAAAAGCATCGTGAGGAGCCCAAACGGTGCCAAATAAAAAGCCAAAAAAGCTCTCTTTGCTAAAAAACTTCATAGCCTCAAGAATGATAGAAGATAGTATCATAAATGTCGCTACTATCGTTATCAGAGAGGATAGAAACAAAAATGCCACTACAAGTTTTTGAGCTCCTTTGTGTTTTAGACTAAAGAGCCCTAAATTTAAAGAGCTTATCCTACTCTTGTAAAAGTAGTAGATACCAAGAGATAGGATAAAAAGTATTAGATATAGCAAGCTTGTTCCTTATTTTAGTATTTCGCTATTTTTAACCATATCTTCTGTGAGTTTCATCGGGTTTTTCACGTTTGCTTGCATTTTTTCAAACAACTCTTTGCTTAGCGGGATTAGCCCTATGCTTTTTAGCACTCCCTGGCTTCCTATCATCGATTCGCTTATAAATAGATCTATAAACTCGTTTATATCGGGATTTGAGGATTTATTGCCGTTTTTTACGTAAAAATACAGGCTTCTTGCAAGCTCGTAGCTGCCGTCTCCTACGCTATTTTCGTTTGGCGATACATTATCTATCGCTACGGCTACGATTTTATCCTTGTTTTCGGCTAAAAATCCGTATCCAAAAATTCCAAAGGCGTTTTTATTTTGCACTAGTTTCGCGATTATCAAGTTGTCGTTTTCGCCCGATGGGATATAAATTCCATCGTCTCTTATCTGGCTGTATTTGCCCGATTTATCGCCGTATTCTTTAAATTTCTTTGAAGCTTTTTGCATTAGCTGCTCCTCAAAGCTATCTCTGGTGCCAGATGTCGTAGGGGGTCCGTAGACGGAAATTTCTTTGTCCGGCAAATTTTTATCTATATCGCTCCATTTTTTATATGGATTTGCTACCAGCTTGCCATCTTGCGGAATCTCTTTGGCTAGGGCTAAAAATATCTGCTCTTTTGTTAAATTTAAAGAGCCGTTATCCTTGTTTTGCGCAAAAACTATCCCATCGTAACCTATCATATATCCGCTTATATCGTCTATGCCGTTTTTTAGGCACTCCTCAAATTCGCTCATTTTCATAGGGCGAGATGCGTTTGAGATATCTATGCCGTTTTTACCGTTAGCCGAACAAAACGCCTTAAATCCGCCTCCCGTGCCTATACTCTCGACTATAGGCGCCCTTTTGTTTTTTACCACGCTAAATTCTTCAGCCACATAGCTTGAAAACGGAAACACCGTTGAACTTCCCGCTATCTTTATCTGGTCTGCCAAAGAGGCGGTGCAGATTAACGAAGTTAGAATTAAAGCCTTTGAAATTTTCATCTTCTCTCCTTTTTTGATTTTGATAGCAGAAGTTTAAAATTTTTTGGAAACTTTTAAGAAACATTTTGCAATTGATTTGTTTTTGAAAATTTTGTAATATAATTTTTCAACTTTTTAAACAGAGGTAAAAGTGTCCGCGCTAATAGTAATAATTGACGATGAAGAGGATCTAGTCGAGCTTTTAGAATACAATCTCTCAAAAGAGGGGTTTGAAACTGTCGGCTTTTGTAATGTATTAAAAGTGGAGCAATTTTTAGAAGAGGAAGAGCCTGATCTGCTCATCGTAGATAGAAATTTGATCTATGCAGAGGGTGCGCAGTTTGTTAAATCATTGCGCTCTAAGGGCTTTAACACCCCTGTTATTTTTTTAAGCGCAAAAGATAGCAAAGAGGATAGACTTGAGGGCTTTGAATCAGGCGGAGACGACTATATAACAAAGCCTTTTGATATGGACGATCTAATCGCAAGAGTAAGGGCGGTTTTAAAACGCACAAGGCGCGAATGCGAGATATATAAATTTAAAGATATCAGCGTAAATTTAGAGACTAAAGAGGTTTTTGTGGGCGAACAAGCCGTATCTCTTAGCAGGCTTGAGATAAATTTGCTTGTAGAGTTTATCAAAAACAAAAACATAGTCTTAAGCAGAGAGTATCTTTGGGATAAAATTTGGAACGGCGAAGAGATAAGCGAAAAGACGATCAATATAGCCGTAAAAAGACTTAGGCAAAAGCTTGCAGGGGGCGATTGTATAACTTCGGTTAGAGGTCAAGGCTATAAGATATGCTGAGTAAAAACAGAAATTTTATCTTCTTGTTTTGCCTTCTTTTTGCTGTCTGCATAACCATCATAAAACTGCTTGAAAACATATATGTAAGCGCATTTTTGATCTCATCTATATTTATAGCTTTTTTGTTTTTTATGATTAGAAAAGATACCGCAAAACTAAATTTGTATATAGAAAATTTAAAGAGTTCAAACAGCTTGCAAGATGAGCAAAAAAAGATGTTTTTTAGCCAGAGCGCAAAGCTTCAAGAGACCATAGACGAGCTAAAAGAGGAGCTTAAGAAAAAGAGTAAGAAATCCATCAAAAAATCAGCCAAAATAAAGCTTAGAAATACTCAACTTCAAGGTATCTTAAGCTCTATATCGCATGAGTTTAAAAACCCGATCGCTATCATTGAGGCCTCTTCTCACACGCTTTTAAAGGATAAGGACTTAAGCAATGAGATGAGGGATAAATTTATAGAAAAGATAACTAGAAATTCTCAAAAAATCGTAAATTTGATAGATAGACTAAATTTAAAATCAACCGAAAGTTTGCAGATAAATTTAAGCGATTTTAGTCTTAACGCGCTTGCAAATGAGGTTAAAAACGAGCTTTTAGAGCGTTATAAAGATAGAGATATAAGCGTGCAGGAGGCTAAAATTTTTATCAGAGCCGATGAAGCGTTAATAAAGCAGGTTTTGATAAATTTAGTCGAAAACGCGCTTAAATACTCGCAAGGCAAGGTTGAAATTTACTTTGAAAAAGGGGCTGTTTTCATAAGAGATAGCGGTGCTGGAATCGAGCAAAAAGATCTAAAGCTGGTAACTAAAAAGTATTTCAAAACTCAAAACAATATCCAAACTAACTCCTTTGGTTTGGGACTTTACATATCAAAGCAAATTTTAAAGATGCATGGATTTGAACTCTTTATATCAAGCCAAGTCGGAAAAGGCTCGGTGTTTGGGTTTTGTTACGTGCAAAAAGATGATAAAGAAAGAAAGCAAGGCTAATGATGAATAGTATAGAGTTTGTGCTTGATAATGAGCGTTTTTGCGGCGGTTTTACAACTCGTTTTGGCGGAGTTAGCGCCAAAGCTTATGAGAGCTTAAATTTAGGCGATCATGTCGGAGATGAGGCTAAAAACGTAGCTAAAAATAGAGAAATTTTAGCCGGTCGTCTTGGCGTGGATGTAAAAAATCTAAAATTTATGCGCCAAATTCATTCAAACCGCGTGGAGATAATTAGAAATTTAGACGATGAGATACCGCCTTGCGACGGCATAATCACAAATTTAAAAGGCGTTGCGCTTTGTGTTTTGACGGCTGATTGCTCGCCTATTTTGATTATCGATGAGGTGCGCGAAGTTGTGGCTGCTATCCACGCTGGAAGAGCGGGAGTTATGGGGCAAATTTGCACAAATGCGGTTAATAAAATGAAGAGCGAATTTGGCTCTAAAACGCAAGATTTAAAAGTCTTTGTTGGAGCAAATATCAAAGGCGGCTGCTACGAGATAGGCGAGCTTGATCTTGGCGAGTTTAACCGATATAAAAATAACGGCAAATTCGATATAAACGCGGCTTTGGCAGATGAATTCGCAAGAGCCGATGTAAAAGACGTGAAATTTGACGAGACTTGCACGCATTGCGATGATAGATACTTTTCATACCGAAGAGACGGCGTTACGGGTAGATTTGCGGGCTTTGTGATGATGAGATAAATTTGCTTTTTTGGCTGTCTATGTTTTGATTTTAATTATCGGTTGCGCTATAATGGCTTGAAAATTTACAATTTAGGAGATATTATGAGAAAAATCTTAACTTCTTTGGTTGTTGCAGGTGTGTTAAGCGGCGTTTTAGCTCATGATTTTTGGGTTATCGGTAGTAACGGCGATAAATTTGGCGCCGATATCGGATACGGGCATGGATTTCCTGCTCCTGAACCTATCTCTCCTGAGCGCGCAAAGCTCTTTGATCCGCTTTATGTATTGAAAAAAGACGGCAGCAAGATGGTTTTAAAGCAAGCTAAAGAGAGCTATCATTTTGAAGGAGATAAGCTTGAAGCCGGAAGTTACGTCTTAGCAGGCGATTATAAGCCTACTTTTTGGTCAAAAGATAAAGAGGGCAAGTGGCATATGGGCGGCACGAAGGATAAGGTTGCTAACGCGGAGTCCTGCCAGCTTGCGGCGATGAGTGCAAAAAGCGTAGTAAACGTAGGAGAGATACAAGATGAGTTTATATCTAAGCCAATCGGTCAGAAAATCGAGATAGTTCCGCTTGAAAATCCCTCAAATTTCATAGTCGAAAAGCCGTTTAAAGTGCAAGTTTTTGTTGACGGCAAGCCTTTAAAAAGAGCTAGAGTGCTTGGTACTTACGATAAATTTTTGCCTAATCAATACGCATTTTCAGGCACTGCGAATTTAGAAGGCGTAGCTGAAGTGATGGCGTTAAAAGCGGGTAAATGGATGCTAAAAGTCACTCACGAGCAGCCTTATAGCGACACAAAAATTTGCGACAGAGAGGTGCTTGTGGCTACTTTTACATTTGACGTGAAATAATTTTTACCTTTGATCGGGCGTAAATTTGCCCGACCATCTCTTTTGCAAGCTCTTCTTTTTAGATATTTACAGCTTGTTTTGTTTATAATTTTGCGATTTAAATAAAAGGCTTGAAATGGGTTATGAAAAATTTGCGATTAAGGATTTGCGTCTAGCTAAAATTACTCAAAATGCCAAAAAATTCGGCGTAGAAAGACTTCAAAACGAAGTCTTGGTAAAAGAATTTTTAA
>JAUNLC010000064.1 GCA_030532465.1 Campylobacter sp.
GTCCCGAGCTTGAAGATATGCTTAAATTTCAAGAGTATCTGCGCGATCACGGCGTAACTTGCACCATTCGTCAAAGCAAAGGGCTTGATATATCCGCAGCCTGCGGTCAGCTTAAAGAGCGAAATGAGCATAAGAGGGCAGGTGGCGAGTAAATTTGAGCTTGCTAACAAGCAACTAACGCCTAAATTTGCAAGTAGGTTTGTCAAATTTGTCGTTTGGATCCATAAAATAAGCAAGATGGAAGGTTGGAATTTGAGTTTTTACGGAGATGATTTCTTTAAATTTGCTTTAGTAAAAGTTGCTTCTTGTAAATTTAGACAAAGGAGGTAGAGTGAGCGCGCTTGATATCGTTCAGATCGTATTTATTGCGTTAGTGGTTGCGTGCGGGCTTGGACTCATCATCAAAGTCGTGATGTCTGAAGAAGATAGCAGGATCGATGATCGGCGTTAGTGCGGTTAGCACGATGTTAGCGCTCTTGCGGCTTAAAGCAAGTGATGTAGTTCGCGTAAAGATGGACGCGAAAGAGCAGGTTAAATCGCTATTTTGATAAGGTAAATTTAAAGAAATTTCTAAAATTTAGCCGCATGAATAGCTAAATTTATAGCGACTTTTTAGGCGAAATTTGATAGTGATATTTGCCGCAATGGGCAGTATGCTATGCGGAAGGCTAAATTTAGCGAGGCAATACACTAAATAAAACTTAAGCTGCTTACTAATGCGTCAGCTTAAATTTATACACTTGAGGCGTAAATTTACTAAAAATGCTTAAGGGGCTTAAGATATAAGCAGGAAATTTAAAAGGATTTATTATGCCAAACGCACACGAAATCATTGAGAAAATCGATAAATTTTTAAGCAGATCGATGCTAAAAACGAGCAAAATTACGAAGGATGAACTCATAAATTTTATCGAAACAAAGTGGCGCGAAGCAGGCGATGAAAAATACAAAATTTACTTTGCCAACATCATAATCCACCGCATGATAAACGAATACATTCGCGCTCATGACGTCTCAAATTTAGCGCGCTGGTTAGATGAAAGCGACAAACACGAGCAGTCCACACGCAATGCCTCGCACATCCGCGACTATTACAAAGGCGAGTGTTGGCTTAAGTGCGGCGATGAGGCGTTGGCGCTAGAGTATTTTTACAAAAGCTATAATGCCGAGCCTAATTATATATTTACGCGTGCGCCGTTTTGCTATGAGTTTTTAAACGCGTATTTTCCTAGTCCGCGCGAGCTGCCGATAAGTGAGGCGGATGATGATGAAGTGGAGGAGTTTAAAATTTCACTGCCTATCTGGGCTAAATTTTTTGGCGATAAGAGCGATAAATTTGAATGTGTTTTTATCGATGAAGATGGTGAGGAGATGCTAAATTTAGATACTGAAAGCCTTAAGCAGGCGCTAAAATTTTTACAAGAAAACGAACAACTAATGCTAACAAATTTACTAACTGAGCTACTAACGCGATATGAAAAAATGCAAGAAATTTATGGCTACGATGAGGAGGATAAGGCGGACTTTATGCCTGATATCACAGATATCGCAGGTTTTGCCGATCTGCTAACGCTAAATCAAATTTATCTTATCGATAACGGTACAAAGCTTGCTAACATCGGTTTTTTGTTTAGCTGCTCTTGGGATATGGAGCATGGGCTTGGCATAATGACGCTAAGAGATAAAATTTTAGATATCGGCGGTGCGGAAGTTGCGTTTGTTTGTTAGCAAATTTGCATTCGTTTGGATTATTAAAGCGCTAACAGCTTGCAGATGAATATTAATATCTATTTGTGTAATGGCTCTGTTGGCTTGTGTGGTCGATTTGTCGAAATTTGTATCAAAGCTTGTGTTGATTTTAATTTAGCTTTATAAAATATGGCGTTAAGTGGATAAAATTGCCTATTTAACGTTTGTATTTGATCTCTTTATGTTATTTTGCGTGATTAAAAGAGAGGATTATAATCACAAAATCGCACCATCTTTTTTGTAACTCTTTCAAAAAACTCGGCACATTCAAAGTTGCCGTCTTGACACACTCTAAAAAGCATAAATATCGATACTTTTTACATCGGTATCATCTTTTAATGGAGTTTTTGATTTTATTCTTGATGACAAATAAAATTTATAGAATTTATCGGTTGAAGTGCGGACAAATTTTAGAAATCATACTCAATTTATTTTAAGCAAGCGGCTAGATTATTCACTTGCGTATTTTATGCGCCATAATCGCAAGCTAAAACCGTTAATATACATACAACACGCCCTTGCCGTAGCTAAATTTCGCTATTTTATCTTGCTGTTTAACGCTATCTTCTGCGAATGTAATAGGGTCGTAAGCGACATCTTTTGCGGCTCATTATAGACCCAGCCACAAGGCAGGTAGCCTAAATTTAGGATTTTTAGCAAATTTGTATTAAAATCCGTTCGGCAGTTTGCGCTACTTACGCCAAATTCTTGAAATGCACGCAACACCATCGGAAACAAAGCGTAATCATACGTCTCTTGCGGTAAGCCAAGTTTTGCAATTTTTTGCGTTAGATACGCTTTTCTAGGCGTTAGTATCTCTCCTGCGGCTTTTGCTAGCTCATCCATTAGTGAATATGCCTTTAAAACTTGATCGGTAAAATGGCAAATTTCGGCAAAAATTTCAAGATCGATGTTCGTCCATTCATCGGACTTCAGAAGATCTGTCAGGCATTCAAATTTTGCAAATTTTACCTGAAACGGGGCGAAATTTGCCTCTAAATTTAAATGGTGCTTGCCAATATTTTCAAGCCAATTTTGTGTGTTTAGCCTGCTTTCAAATTCCAACTTTAGTTGCGTTATATTTTGTTTCATTTATCCTCTTGATAGTCGGTAAAACTCGTTTTGAGCGTCAAAATTTGACTTAATTCGGTAGCTTTCGCCCTCAAATTCAAATGAAATTTCATCGGCATGAAGCAAAAGTCTTGAAGCGCCGGTTAAATTTATCCGCTCAAATTCGTCCATTTTCTTATCCAAAATTTGAATTATCCGCTCTTTTTTAAGCCCGTAAAGCGGTTCGCCTAAAATTTTGTGTTCTACGTGAAACAAATGCAGACGAATTTGGTGCTGCCTACCTGTAAGCGGAACGGCTCGCACAAAGGTCATATCGGTATCGGCGAAGTATTTTATCGGATAAATTTCAGTAATCGCGTCCTTGCCGTCATCACAAATTTGCATTCGCATTTTCACGTCGTCATAATTATTTGCCAGATCCATTTTGGCGTTGATAGTCAAATTCTGCGATATTTTGCCTGAGACCATTGCGACGTAGCTTTTTTTAACGGCTCTGTTTTCAAATAACTTTTTTAATTTGATCTGCGAAATTTTATCTCGCGCCACGACGATTAGTCCGCTCGTTTCAAAATCCAAACGGTGCGCTACGCTCGCCTCTTTGCCGTAAAGCGACCAAATTTCATCGTTTAAGGAGTATTTGCAATGCCTGCCGTTTGGATGGCTTAAAACCCCGCTTGGCTTGTCAAAGACCGCAAATTTATCACATTCAAATATCGGCTTAAGTCCGCGCGGGTTCGTTTCGTAATCAATAAGGCAAATTTCACCGCTTAAAATAGCGTTTTTTTCAGCCACTACAACGCCGTTGCAAAGAAGACGACCTCTGTCTATCAGTCGCTGCGCATCTCTCATCTTAAAGCCTGAATTTATAAGGATTTCGTAAGCTTTTTGTCGGTTTGCGACGGCAACAAATTTATTTACGTAAGGCAAATTTTACTCTTTAATATAATTTTTTAAAAATACTTTAAATAAAATTTAAGTTGCTTTTCAGACGGATATAACCGAGGTTTCAGCCCAAATTTTATATAATCTTTTTCTTAAAAATTATACAAAAATATTCATAAAGGCTGCTAATGGTAGAGAGATACTCGCGTAAGGAAATGGCTGAAAAATGGAGTATGCAGGCTAAATACGACGCTTGGCTTAAGGTCGAAATTGCCGCGGTTAAAGCTTGGAACAAGCTTGGATTTATAAGCGATGAAGACTCTCAAAAGATAGCTAAAAACGCAAAATTCGATATCGCGCGTATAGACGAGATAGAAAAGACCACCAAGCACGATGTCATCGCATTTTTAACCAGCGTGAGCGAGAGCTTGGGCGAAGAGAGCCGATTTGTGCATTACGGCATGACAAGCTCTGATTGTATCGATACTGCCGTTGCTTTGCAAGTTAGAGATAGCC
>JAUNLC010000065.1 GCA_030532465.1 Campylobacter sp.
TGCGTTAAAACGATCTCTTTTACGCTTACGCTATTGTCGGTATTGATAAAAAAGCTAAATTTGTATTCGCGAGATTTAACCTCTTTAGGAAGCTCGCCTAGCCAAAGCGGCTTAACTTCGTGTTTGGTAAGAAATACGATATGAGAGAAGTTATGCACAAATCCTGTCAGCGCAAACGATGAACCTTTTTGTATCGCGTATTCATCGGCAAGTGCTTTTGTAATGGCTTCGTTGTCGCAACTTGTAGGAAATAATTTATCTTTTTCGTATTTGCAAAAACTATCTGCGATCTGCACGATCTTTTCTTTGCTTAATTTTGCGCCAGGTTTTATACGCTCAAATTCGCCGACGATTTTTTCTACGGCTTTGTCTAGCTGCTCTTGATTTTTTTCTTGCTCTTTCTTAAACGCCGCCTCATACTTGCCGTTTATCTCTTCAAATTCAGCCTTTAATACGCTTGGTTTGACAACGCAAATCGCACTTACTATCTTTTGATCCTTGTTGCTCTCATCAATCCACTTTACGCTCTCGCACTCTTTAAATCCGTCAATCGCAACCCCTATACTCATTGATTTGTTTTGCTCGAAGGTATATTTTTTGACCGTGTCGATGTTATTATCGCCACACCCGTAAAATATCGTTAAAATCGCAATCGGTAAGAATTTCTTCATCTTTTTCCTTTAGTATGAAATTATTTTTTAATTTTATTAAATAAAGTTAAATTTTATATCTTTATTTTTATCCTTTTGCCAATTGTGTAAAACTCGCCGTTTGCTACATAGTGGAGGCTTCTTAACTCCTCCTCGCACTCGTCAAATTTCCACCTGCCATCCTCAAATACTCGCCCGTCAGCCCATGCTCCAACGATCTCACCCATAAACAGGTCAAATTCGCTCTCGTTTTGCTTGTTTGTTAGCACCTTGCAAACTAACCAAGCTATGCAGTCGCTAACTAACGGCACATCAAAGCCGTCTTGATAAAAGAGCCTTACATCTTGCATTTTAGCGGCGTTTTGATGCCTTGAAACAGAGCCTAGCTTCATAATCAAATTTGCCTGTTTGACACATGGAACACTAACAGCAAAATATCCGCTCTTTTCTATAAGCGAGCGAGTAAATGCGCCCGAGTCAACCACTACACTTATCTTGTCATAATCCAGCGCGCAAACCCAAGATGCACTCATTGCGTTTTCTATGCCTTCAAATTTCGCGCTTATCAGGCAGGTTGGGCCGGTATTTACCGGTCTGTACGCCTTTGCAAGCTCTACTTCCTTTATCATCTTTACTCCTGTTTTGCGCTAACACGGCTTGTTAGTTAGCGTTAGTTTGCTAAATTTAAAATTTCTTCTATCGTTTTTTTAGTGTAAATTTTATCCATTCCCCAAGCTACGGCATTTTGCGTAGCCACTTCAAGCACTTCGTCAAATATTTTTTCGCTTATGCCGAGTTGATTTAAAGTTGTCGGCGTGCCTATCTTGTCAAACCAAAATTTAAGCGCATTTATGCCCTCTTCTGCTGAATTTACGCCGAAAATTTCTCGTCCAAAACGCTCAAACTGAGCTAAATTTTTATCTTTATACCACTTCATCCAAGCAGGCATCACTACTGAAAGCCCCGCTCCGTGCGCACAGTCTGTAACTGCGCTCATGGCGTGTTCTATCATATGGTTTGGGAAGCTTGCGTTTTTTGTTCCTACGTGCGTTATATGGTTTAGCGCCATCGTCGCAGCCCAAGCAAACTCGGCTCTTGCATCGTAATCCTGCGGATTTGTAAGCAAAATTTCCGTCGTTCTTATGATGGTTTTGATGTTGGCTTCAACTTGCAAATTTATGATCTGCGGGTGGATGGTGGCGGTAAAATACGCCTCGATGGAGTGAGCTATCACGTCGCTTGCGGAGTAGGCTAGATACTCGCTTGTGACTGTGGCTTGAAGCTCTGGGTTTATCACGGATATCTTGGGAAATAGCGCTTCTGAGCTTGTGTGGTATTTCTCCTTGCTATGCTCGTTTGTGATTACCGCTCCGCTATTCATCTCGCTGCCCGTTGCGGCTAAGGTTATGATATCAAAAATTTTAAGTGCGTTTTTCGGAGTTTTACCCTTGAAAAAATCCCACACATCGCCTTCATAACAAGTCCTCGCAGCGATAGCCTTGGCTGAATCCAGCACCGAGCCGCCTCCGACTGCCAGCACGCTATCTGCGCCAAATTCTCTTGCGAGCCTAATGGCTTCATTTACCTTGCTTAGCACGGGGTTGCTCTTAACTCCGCCGCAAGCTATAAATTCGATCCCGTTTTCTTTAAGAGAATTTGCCGCTACGTCAAATAATCCCGTGCGCACTATACGCTCGCTTCCGTATAGCAAAAGCGCCTTTTTAGCGCCAAATTCTCTCATATAAGCGCCGATATTTCGCTCCTTGCCTCTACCAAATTCTATCCTTGTCGGGTTGTAAAAGCTAAATTCGTGCATATTGACTCCTTTTTACTAGATGGTGGCGAAATTTACGATTCTCGGCTTGGTTATACGTTCGTAGTCTTTTGCGTTTAAGACGATGGAGCGATCAAGCAAACCGGCGTTAAACGCTATCTCCTCAAATCTCTCAAAAAGCTTGCTATCCACGATAAGCTCAAGCCTATCATGAAAACTAAAAGGCGGAACCGAGCCGATAACGCAGTCTGTTAGCTCGCTAACCTCCGCAGGACTTGCCAAAGAGGTTTTTGTGCCGTCAAATTCGCGTGTGATAGCCTCTAAATTTGCTTTGTAATCGGCAGGAAGCACGGCTAAAACATAGTGCTTGGAGCTTTTAAGAGGGCTGTTTGGTGAGGTTTGATTCGGCTTTTCGTTTTCATTGGCGGTTAAAATTTTAGGATCTATGCCTTTTATCACGCAAACAAGAGCCTTTGCGCCTTGTCCCATTATCGTGCCGCGAGCTTTGGCAACAGCCTCTGAAGTGTTGGCAGGCTCGTGGTCTATAACTTTAAATTTCGCGTCGTTTCGGCTTAGAAGAGTGTTAATCTTATTAAAAATTTGCTTGGACATAAATTTCCTTTTTTGGTCTTGAACTTATACTAAATTTTAAATTTCAGTTTAGAAATTTTAGCTTAATTTGGTTATGATTTTAAGAATTTTATAGGTCAAAAGAGATGAAAACATTAAAAGAACTTGTGAATTTAGACGAGCCCGGTATGAAGCTCATTAAAGAGTGGTTAAAGGATGCTAAAAACAGTTGTGAATTTTTGCCGTGCGATGAAAAAAGAGCCGAAAATGAGCTGTTAGCCTTGCAAGTAACTACTCGCTCGCCGATGGGCGCACTTGTTTACGGTAGCGGTGGGCTTATTATAAATCACGGTTGGATGAGGGTATTTGGCTCGGGCTGTGAAAAGATGAAGCGCGGGATAGTTTCGTTTAATCAAGCGGTGCAAGAAAATTTTAGCCCGTTTAGCGCTCCTTATCTGCTTATAGCCGATGACGTATTGGGCGGAAATTTCGCGATAAATGCGGGTGGGCTTGGCAAAGACGCCGGTAAAATTTACTATCTTGCGCAAGACACTTTAGAGTGGCAAAGCCTTAATGTCGGGTATTCTGAATTTTTAGACTTTGCTTTTAACGGTGATTTGGCGAAATTTTACGAAGGATTTTTCTTTGAAAATTGGCAAGAAGAGGTTGCGGCGATAAGTTTTGATGAAGTTTTTGCTTTTATGCCGTTTTTATGGACGAAAGAGGGCGCTAACATAAATAGCGTTAGCAAACGCGCCGTTAGTGCGGAGGAAAATTTCCGATTAACGCTTGAATTTATGCAGAATTTAAAGAGGTAATATGCAGATAGATATCAACAAAGTTCAGATCGAAGAGGGCTGGAAAGAGGCGCTTAAAGAGGAGTTTTTAAGTCCGTATTTTGCAAATATCAAGCAAAATTTAATCATTGCTTTGCAAGCGGGCAGAGTCTATCCGCCAAATTCGCTTATCTTTAACGCTTTTAATCTAACACCATTTGATAAGGTCAAAGTCGTGATCCTCGGACAAGATCCGTATCACGGAGCTGGTCAGGCGATGGGGCTTAGCTTTAGCGTACCAAACGGGGTGCGAGTGCCGCCGAGCTTAGTAAATATCTATAAGGAGATTTACGATGATTTGGGTATCTGTGAGCCAAATTCGGGTGATCTTACTTACTGGGCGAAGCA
>JAUNLC010000066.1 GCA_030532465.1 Campylobacter sp.
GTTTCAATCCCCTAAAACGGGGAAGCTCGAGCGAAATAGCCAATAAAACGCATTAAAATTAACAATGAGTTTTTAAAGAGCCATTTGTAAGCGGCATTATATCACAAAGAGCTAGAAAGTTCGAAAATGCAGCAAAAAGCATTTTTCAAATTCTAGGTATTTTGCTTACGGTTGTCTTAAGATATCGATAAATAGCATATTTGCAATAGTAAAAAAGTTCGAAAATCTAAAACAAATTTTAATAAAATTGTTCTTTTTCGAAATTTATAACAAATTTAGATAGCTTAAAAGCCGTAAAAATGGAGTTTTAAAAAACAACTTTATATGAAAATACGAAAATCTCCGTTTTGGAAATGTAAAAATTCGTATTTTCGAACATTTTTATACTTAACCGAATATAAAATATCGATTAGCGGGTGGGTTTGAAATTTTAAAAAGTTCGAAAACCTTTTGCGAGTAAATGGGCTAGATATAGGTATCAAGCGGGTTAAAAATTTTGCCTTCTCCTAGGCTTTCACTTTTAGCCAAGCAGGTTTTGCATATACGATAAAATAGCACCTTATCGCTTTTTGGCTCTATGAGTTTTGAAATTTTAGACTTAATGAGATGATAATCGCTCTGTTTTATATCAAGCTCAAAAACCGAATAGTTTGCCCTTAGTCCGTAACTTTCCAGTAAATTTGAGACCTTGTTTCTGCGTTTAGTCGATCGTATATCGTAGCATATTATTAGATTCATTGAAATCTCGCTATAAACGGTTTGTATTTTACATTTTCCAAAATAGAGCGCTTGAGTGCGTATATCTGTTTGGTTATGATGTCTTGGGTTTTTATCTCTTCGCTTCTAAATTTGGTATATGCAAATAGTTTTTCATTGACGTTTTTAGTGATATTGCGCCTAGTATCGACGCTTAATAACCCGTCTTTGATATCAAAAGGCTCATTTTTGTTTATCATGGATATGATTGCGCGATCAACTATAAATGTTCTAAACTCTTCAATGAGATCAAATGCCAAAGTGGGCTTTTGCTCGTCTAATGCGTGTAAATATGAGACATGAGGAGAAAGACCTGCTGCGACTATGGACTTTAAGACCTTGGAATAAAGGATGGCATAAGCGTAGTTGAGCGCCGAATTTACAGTATCGGTCGCACCTTTTGTAACGCGTGCGCAAAAGCCGAATTTATAATCAATAGCCTTTGCGATAGCTTGCCAATACGAGTTAGCGCTTGTGCCTTCATATCCCATAAGCTCTGTTGCAGAGGAAGATGCGAGTATAAAATTTTTTAAAATTCCTTGCATCGCCTCTATTTCGCTATCTAAAATTTTATGATATTTATTTAGGTATTTTAAATAGTTGATTTGATTTTTCACTTTGCCGATAACGAATTGTTGAGCTATCTTGAGTGATTTTTTAGTTTTTACAAGCGAAATTTGAGAGACAGCGGTCTTAGTTATGGAGCTATTTGAGGTAAATAGCGTAGCATAGCTTAAATTTGTCTTTTCATCTATAAAATCTATAGGAATTTTCTTTTTAGAACACTCTTTAATGACGGACGAGCTTATAGAGGTGTCGGCGTTTATTATGATTTGTGAAGTTTGATTTACAGGAAATTTATGCTTTATCTTACCGTGTTCTTTAAGAACAAATTTACCTTGAGAAAGAGCCAAGAAATAAAACGGAGTAGTGATATGAATAAGACTACTATGCGAGAAATTTTTAATATACTCGCGCTTTTTAGCTTCTAGTGTGTTTTCAACCGATTTTATGCGAGGCTGCTTGGCGTTTTTATAGTAAGATAAGAGCTTGGATTTCTTAAGTTTCTGGGTCAGAGGATATGGAAATTCCAAATTCACAAGCTCATCTACTAACGTTTGTTTATCGGCAGTTTTTATAAATTTTCTAACTAAATTTGTAACGGTTTCATCAAAATGCCTCGTAAGTCTATCTTGCTGAGATGGTGAAAGCAGCTTTAGCTTGATACCTTTTAAATGGAGTATGTAAGAATTTAAATTTTCTATACCCTCTTTTATGGTCGGTTTTCTAGCTTGGGATGAGAGCTTTTTGAGAGTAGATAAAAGCTTTTCTTCGGATATGCTTAAATTTGCTCCCTTGAAATTAACGCCAAGGAAGGTAAATTCGCTGTTTTGATCGTAAATGGCGGTCTTTGCTTCATTTACAGATAGTTTGATAGTAGATAAAAAGACTTTAAGCTGGGTTAGGATTTGTTCGGCACTATCTTTGGATGTCGAAAAGATAACAAAATCATCGGCATAGCGCACGAAGTCGATCTCTTTTGAATGCAAAAACATATCCATTTGATTTAGATATATGTTTGAAAGCAGCGGGCTTAAAACATCTCCTTGATGAACGCCTTTTTGATGAGGCAGATAGTCAAATTTAGAAAAAATCCCGTTTTTTATCCAAAGTTCAATGAGTCTAGTGATACGCAAATCCTTGATGTGGCTGTTTAGTATCCTCATTAAAATGTCATGATCTATGGTCTCAAAAAAATCTTTTATGTCGCTTTTTATCGCGTATGTGTATGTATTTAGAAAATCTCTTGCACGGTATATCGCGTTAGTATATGATTTGCCGCTTCTATAGGCGTAAGAGCAGTTTGAAAAGCCCTTGTCAAAATAGCTTGAAAGCTCGGATATAAGTATGTTTTGTATAAATTTGTCCTTCAGTGAGGGAATCGCCAATTTTCTAAATTCATCCTTATTTTCCTTTGGTATTAAAGTCCGCTTTAAAGGCTCGGGCGAATAAGAGAGGTTAAAAATTTCATCTTTTAAGTCTTCGTAAAAAGATGAGGTACAGATATCATCTATGCTTAAGCCGTCAAGTCCAAGTGATGTTTTCTTGAGTCTTTTTAAGGCTAATTCATAGGCATTTTGAGTAAATACACTCTCCAGATCAGGTTCAAACACAACTACTTCCTTTGCAGATTTTGCTATATTTAAAATCAATATAAGTTAAATTCGCTCTACTTTGATCTTGCCAAGTCCAAATGCGGTGCTCTTGCCGACATTTATCAAAGTCGCAAGCTCCAGTAGTCCAGCCGAACGTTCATCAAGTCCGTAAACTCTCATATCTCCCATGATACCGCCAAATTCCATTTTTGTTCTTTGGCGATTTGAGTATCGCTCAAGATCGTAAAACTTAAAATTTTGCTCAAATTTATCAAATTTCACTTCAAATTTTTCTATATTCGTATCCGTTAGCTCGCCAAATCTCATAGCTATTTGCCTAATAAACGATTTAAAATCAAGCTTTGAGCGAACATAGCCGTTTTTTTGCTTGATACGAATCGGAGTTAAGGCGGTGATTTTATAGTCGCCGTAGGAAAAACTTGGCGAAAAATCAAGAATATGCTCAGATGGATTTACAGACTCTTTAAAGGATATCATCTTGCCGTTTATAGTTAAATTTTTAAAGTAAAATGTTTTACTAGGCATGCCAAGCCCTATTTGGCACATATTTTCTATCGCGATGATAACATGAGGCAGGTATAAGGTGGCGTGTTCGAAAAGTAAAATTTTAAAATCAAAACTATGCGAGTTAAAATCTATGTCAAGTATAAATTTGGGCGCTTTTGAGACATTTTCAAAAAACTCGGCATATATACACTCGTTAAAATAACGACAACTATCACAGCTTGCGTCAATATAAGGACAGGCAACTCGCCTTAAGCCTCTACCAAAAACTCCTCTAATAGTAGAGCCTATAAATGCGTGAGCGGGTTTTATGCTGATGCCGTTTACGCCAATAGTTAGATATTTGATCATTATTATTCGCTTGTAAATTTTAATATCGATTATACTATAAATTTTTTCTATAATAATACAAAGGAATTGGTTGTCGACTTAATATTTATTCGATATTTTTATGATTAATTTTAAGTATGATTTGTCAAAATAGACTTTTTAGTATTTAAAGTAATATTTTTATAAAACAGTCAATTAAATATTTAAAGAGTGGCGGAC
>JAUNLC010000020.1:0-27451 GCA_030532465.1 Campylobacter sp.
CTGCTTGGCTTAGTATATTTGCTTCATCCACTACTCTGCCTGTGAGCTGGGGGAAATTTATATCCGCGGCAAAAATAGCGGTAAAAAGAAGCAAAACCGACAAGATCTTTTTCATAATAGCTCCTTTGAGTTGCTATTTAAACGATACTTCAGGCGTCTTTTGCTCGCTCTGGCTAGCTTCAAAAGTCTCTTTTATCTTAGCGTCAGGATGAAAAGTTTGCGCTATCAATTTACCCGGAAAGGTTCTTAAGACCAGATTATACTCTTTAACCGCGGCTATATAATCTTTTCTAGCTACCGCTATACGGTTTTCGGTGCCTTCAAGCTGAGACTGAAGGGCTAAGAAATTTTGATCCGCTTTTAGCTGCGGATAGTTTTCACTGATAGCCATAAGTCTTCCAAGCGCTCCGCCAAGGGTTCTTTGAGCCTCTTCAAACTCCTTAAGCTTCTTTGGATCCTCGATAGTGCTAGCATCTATCTTCATCTGAGAAACCTTGCTTCTAGCCTCTGTAACCTCTGTAAATACGCTCTTTTCGTGTGCCGCATATCCTTGAACGGTACTAACTAAATTCGGTATCAGATCGGCTCGTCTTTTGTATTGATTTTGCACCTGAGACCACTTCTCTTTAGTTACCTCGTCAAGCGTGGGAACTTTGTTGTAAAGATTTAGAAAAATTCCTCCTAAAATCGCAACTACGACTAAAAGCCCTGCTAATCCTTTCATACCTACTCCTTTGTATTTATTTTAAAGCTATTTTATCTCATTGCATGCACTGCGGTTGCAAAATTTCCGCTTAACTTTATCTTAAGCGTGTCGGCATAACCTTAACTTGTCTGCGAACAAACCATCGCGACACTTTTTAAAACTTCACTACTCAACAATAAGTCGTTTTAAATACCATTTGACCATGGTGGCCTCTACGCAAATTTTTGGCGCAATTACGCTCACTAAAATTATACTGCTTTTTTTATTAAAATTAATATTTATAATTTGCAATTAAATTTAAACTTTCGATAAGCTCTTTTAATCTTATACAACCCTTTTCAAATTTATATTCGCATGATTTTTGATAAAATTTAATAGCATCTATATCTCTCTTTTTAGAAGCGAAATGTCCTGCTATAAGGCATGCTCTTGCATTTTTATCCTCGCAAGCTTGAATAACAAATTTCTCATTAAAGGCTCTTTTACAAGCTGTTTTTGAGATAGAGCCCGCACATGCCATATCAAAATAATCAAACGCCTTTGAGACATCTTTTAAACCGTATTCATCGCTACTATAAACGGTAGCCAAAGGCTCGCATGCTAAAATTTGCTCTGAATGACAAAGAGAGGATAGAATTTCAATCGCCCTTTTAACATCTTGCTTAACTCCCCTGCCGTCTCTATACATAATCCCTATCGATTGGCAGGCGTTTAGATTACCTTTAGCGCAGCTATCTTTATAAATTTCAAAGCTTTTCTTGTAGTCTTGCTTCACTCCTCTACCAAGATAGTAGGATACCGCCATATAATTACATCCTTTAAGCTCTTTAAATTCGCAAGCTTTTTGAGCAAATTTAAAGGCTATAAAAGGATCTTTTTGCATCTCATAAACCGTGATACAAGCCTTTGCATCGCCTTCATCGCACATAGTTTCAAACTGCGTTACGGGTATTTTAGTTATATTTTCTTGCGTTGAGATAACGTTACTGTTGTTTTGATTAAAATTTTGCTCTGCTTTTAGATTAAAAATACAAAAAGATACCACAAAAACAGCTAAAATAAGCTTTTTCACAATAACCTCCCATGGATAAATTTGAAGTTAATGCATTATATTATTTTTATTTTATATTTTGTAAATATATGGTTTTATATTTTTAAAAATTTAAAATTTTTACTATGAAATAGTTGTTTTTTAATAGTTTTGTATAAGTTAAAATTTTTCATATTTTACATGTCGGTATGATTAAAAAAAGAAAGCTTAAAAAATGTATAATGGTGTGCTAGGCTTTAATGATTTAATAGTAGCATCTGTAAGCGGAGCTTGTATTTTAGGCATATTCAGACCTTTTTTACTGACACAAAATCGTATTATACAAAATGTCAGTAAAAATTACTGAGTAGAAAAGAAAAAATAAGAAAACTAAAGAAACAAAAAGAAATAAGAAAATGCTTAAAAACACCCTAAAATCAAGGCTTTATGAAAAGAAAAGAAAAACAAGGAAAGCTTAAAAAATATATAAATGGTGCGCTCGAAGGAATTCGAATCCCTGACCTTTTGAACCGCAATCAAATGCTCTATCCAGCTGAGCTACGAGCGCACATTAAGTAAAATAAGAGTTGAAGTATATCCAAAGCTTTCTTAAATCTCTCATAAATTCTAAAAAGCTTCGAAAATTTTTAAAATTTCAAAGCTCATCACTAAAATTTATCAAATTTAATCATCAATAAAAAATCTTTATGCTATCTTTATGAAGTTTAAATTTAACATCACAATACAAAATATAAGGCAATTTATTTTAAGATTATCTGCCTTAAGTCAAGGAAAAACAGTGATACATAAGATTCTAATCGCCAACCGCGGCGAAATAGCCGTGCGAATCATCCGCGCCTGCAAAGATTTGCATATCAAAAACGTAGCCATCTACACAAAACCCGATCAAGACTGCCTGCATGTAAAAGTCGCCGATGAAGCCTATCAAATAGGCATAGATCCGATCAAAGGCTATCTTGACGCTAAGCGTATCGTAGAAGTTGCAAAAGCTTGCGGAGCAGACGCGATACATCCGGGATACGGATTTTTAAGCGAAAATTACGAATTTGCAAAAGAGGTGCAAGACGCAGGGCTTATATTTATCGGTCCAAACGCCGACGTGATCCGTAAAATGGGTAATAAAAACATAGCTCGCTATCTAATGAATAAAAACGGAATTCCCGTAGTTCCGGGCACCGAAAAGCTAAATAACGAGACAATGGAAGACATAAAGCTTTTTGCCGAAAAGATCGGCTATCCCGTTATATTAAAAGCAAGCGGAGGCGGAGGCGGAAGAGGAATTCGCGTCGTATGGAAAGAAGAGGAGCTTGAAAGTAGTTTTGAAAGCTGCAAGCGAGAAGCCAAGGCGTTTTTTAACAACGATGAAGTATTTATGGAAAAATACGTCATCAACCCGCGCCACATCGAATTTCAAATAGTAGGCGATAAATACGGCAACATTATACATTTAGCCGAGCGCGACTGCTCTATCCAAAGAAGACATCAGAAAATTTTAGAGATCGCTCCAAGCCCAAGCATAAGCGAAAATTTACGTAAAAGCATGGGTGTAACGGCGGTTGCGGCGGCAAAGGCGGTTAATTACACAAACGCGGGAACGGTCGAGTTTTTGCTTGATGATTACAATAACTTTTATTTTATGGAGATGAATACGAGAATTCAAGTCGAGCACGGCGTAACCGAAGAGATAACAGGCGTGGATCTAATCGTAATGCAGATAAGAATAGCAGCGGGAGATATCCTTCATATGCAACAAAGCGACGTCGTCACTCAAGGCTTTGCGATAGAAGCGCGTATCACGGCTGAGGATGCGTGGCAAAATTTCATCCCAAGCCCCGGTAGAATTTCAGGCTACTACCCTGCCCTTGGCCCTAGCGTGCGCGTAGATAGCCATCTTTATAAAGACTATCAAATTCCACCGTTTTACGATAGCTTGCTTGCAAAACTCATCGTTCGCGCGACAAGCTACGATCTAGCGGTAAATAAGCTAAAACGCGCCTTGGATGAATTTACCATAGAAGGCGACGTAAAGACGACTATTCCGTTTTTATTAAGCATAAGCAAGGAGCGTGATTTCAGACGCGGATTTTTCGACACATCCTATGTAGAAAACAAAATGCCTTCTTTGCTTGAAAAAATGAAAACCAAAGACAACGAGAGCAACGAAGAGGTTATCGCGGCGATTGCGGCGGCGATTCAAAAAGTAAAAGACGCTAGAAAACTAAAACAACAAGGAAAATTAGATGAATGATTTTTTTGAAAGCCTAAAAGATATCAAAAAAGAGATGATAAAAGAACAAGGCGTGGCGCCCAAAAAAGAGGTTAAAAAGCAAGCGATAAGCAAGGAAGAGGCTATCGCGCATAAAGAGCAGATGCTTAGAGACGAATTTATGAAATATATAAAAGATAGCGACATAAAAAAGATATGATAATACCCTTTTCAACCCTTCCAAGTCTGTGTCCGTATCTTAAAGACAGGGATTCTAGGATGGAGTATAACTACGTTAGCGATTGTGATTTTAAGCTAAACGATGAGTTTACAAGGCGAGGATTTAGGCGTTTTGGAAGATATTTTTCAAAACCCAACTGCAAAGAGTGTAAGGAGTGCATAAGTATCAGAGTAGATGCATTTGGCTTTAAATTCGGCAAATCCGCACGCAGAACTATCACTAAAAACAGCGAAACGAAAGTATTTATCTCAAGTCCTATAGTCGATGAAGCGCACTTAAATTTATACCGCAAATACCATAAATTTATGGAGCAAAAGCGCGAATGGAAGTATTATGATCTTGATTTTAGAAAATATTATGAACTCTATGTCGCAGGACACGACGAGTTTGGCAAAGAGGTATCTTACTATTTAGGTAAAAAGCTAATAGGAGTTGATCTTATCGATGTTTTAAGCGATGGAATTTCGGCGATTTATTGTTACTACGACCCCGATTTTGCACATCTTTCGCTTGGCAAATTTTCGCTATATCAACAAATTTTTCTAGCAAAACAGCATAATTTACGCTGGATATATTTGGGATATTACGTCAAAAACTGCCCTAGCTTATCTTACAAGGGCGAATTTAAACCCTATGAAGAGCTCGCCGAATATGTGGGACTAGACGTGGAGCCCGTATGGTGCGGCTTGGAACGTTAATTGCTTGTGATTTCATAAAATTTGGAGAGAGTATATGAATATAAAGCAGACTTTGGAATCTTTAAGCATAGAAACCTTTGATAGCACGCTGTTTTACGAGCTTCAAACCATGATGAAAAAAAACTTCACAAAGACTTTAGGTCAAAAAGACAAGGTTATCTCTTTTTATGACGAAAACGAGCTTGTTCAAAGGAGATATTTCCTTAAATTTATCGGCAAGATTTACAAACAGCTTAACAAAACCGACCTTGAGATAAAATTTGCCCAATACAAACCGATAAAACTTATCTACAAACAAAAAAATTCTCTCAAAATCATAATATCCGCAGATGTAAAATTCCTAAAAAACGAGGTAAATTTCACTCTTGAAAAGCCAAACAGCCTCTTTATAAGCTACATCTCTCAAAAATTTAGAAATTCTCAAATTTCAACAGACGATCGCCATTTAAATTTGACACTCAAGATAAAAGATAGTAGCGAGATAAAAGGGCTGGATGAGCTGTTTAGCAAACAAGAGCATATGTATTTTTGCGTATTTTTTAGATACGATCAAGATGTTTTTGCGAAATTTAAAAGAGAGATCAATATCCAAAACTCGCAAAAATTTGTCCGAAGATTTTCGGCTCTTGCTCAGCTTTTTAAAGAGCATTTTAAAGTTCTTAAATGCGATGAAAATAGCGATTTTGAAATAGTTAGAGCTAGATACTTAGAGCTTGTTAAAGCCTATCATCCAGATCGCCATGCAGGTAAATCAGAAAAGATAAAAAACGAATATAGAGCAAAATTTGAAGAGATACAAAGCGCTTACGAAGGTCTAAAAAACTACTTTAAAGAGCAAGAGGCATTTGCAAACGCAGTTTGATAAATACCAAATTTTACCTAGCCTTGCATCATATAAATTCTCTTACGTTCGCTTGAACTTCCGATATTTAGGGATTTTCGGTATTTAGTTACGGTGCGCCTAACCATATTTACGCTAAATTCCGACTGAATGAGCTCTAAAATTTTAAGATCGCTTAAAGGCTTTTTAGGATTTTCGTTTTTGACTAAATTTGCAACGAAATTTTTAAGAGTAGCGTTTGAAATTTCCTCATCAACGGCAGCTGAAAAGAAGCTTTTTATCGGCACGGTGCCGCGCGAGCAGACAAGGTATTTGTTTGAGATCGCTCGCGATATGGTTGAAGGATTGCGCCCCAGATCATCTGCGATATCCTTTAGTCTCATCGGCTTGATGTCGCCTCCAAAAAAATAGTCATACTGATACTCAACTATCATGAGCGCGATCTTTCTAAGCGTCGCTTTGCGCATATCAAGGGCATCTACAAGATCTTTCGCCTCTTTAATTCGCGTGCTTACAAACTCGTTTTTATCATCAAGACCTTGCGTATCAAGCAAAATTTCAGGATAAAACTCATCGTTTATAGCTATCTCTATACCGCCGCTTGTCGTGCTTATAAAGATATCGGGTATCTTGGCCGGCGAATCGCTTAGATACTCGATCGCGGGTGGATTTTTAAATTTACGCACGATAGAGATAGCCTCGTCATACCGTTTCATCTTGTTTAAATTTTGCGTTAAATTCTGCAAATTTTCAAAATTTTCTATGATAAATTTAACCGCGCTTTCAAGCTCGCTATCAAGCTCAAATTCACTCATTTGAAACAAAAAACTCTCTTTATAGTCCATTGCTCCAACACCGCACGGCTCAAGGTAGGCAAATCTGCTCCTAACCCGCTCTACTTCGATTCTATCAAATCCTGCAAAAATTTCATCGCTCCACTCGAAATACCCTTCGTCATTTAGGCACTCTACTATCTTTTGTGCGATGATTTGGGATTTTTGCGTAGGAAATAGCGGCTTATCGATTTGGGGCAAAAGCTTATCGTATAAACTCTCTTTAAAAATACTGTAAGATTCGATATTTTCGCTTACCGATTTTTTTGAAATTTCGCTAAAAAAGCTCTTTTTGAATGAATTTTGATTTTTATGTTCGATTGTGACAAATGGATTGTTCGCCACAAAAGGCTCAAGCGTCTCTTTTAACTCTTCAATGCTTGAACTAAGTATAGGAAGCCAACTTCTAAGAGTCTGAGAAAGCTTGCCTTTGGGGGCTAACGAGGCGGTTTGCTTTAGCATATTTTATTCTAAAAGCTTAAAGTCTTGTCCGAGATAGTGCGTCTTAACAAGCTTGTCGTTTGCCACCTCTTTTGCATTTCCGGAGGCTAGAAGCGAGCCGTCTTTGATGACGTAAGCCCTATCGCAAATAGCCAAAGTCTCGCGCACGTTGTGATCGGTTATCAGTACTCCAATGCCTAAATTTTTAAGGTCTCTTACTATGCTTTGTATGTCACTAACGGCGATCGGATCAACTCCCGCAAAAGGCTCATCAAGCAGTAAAAATTTAGGCGTTATGATAAGGCTTCTTGCTATCTCGCAGCGCCTCCTTTCGCCACCGCTTAAGCTAACGCCTTTTCTTAGGCGAATCGGCTCGATATTAAGCAAATTTAGCATCTCATCTACTTTTTGCTCTTGAACGGCTCTATCTTTGTATAAAATTTCAGCTCCAAGAAGCAAATTTTCTTCAACGGAAAGATCCTTAAAGATGCTTGATTCTTGCGGCAGGTAGCCTATACCCATTCTTGCGCGCTTATGAAGAGGAACCTTCGTGATATCTTCGCCGTCAAGATATATACTTCCGCTACTTGGCGAGATAAGTCCGCAAATCATATAAAAAGTAGTCGTCTTGCCCGCTCCGTTTGGGCCAAGAAGCCCCACTACTTCACCGCTTTTTATATCAAGCGAAATGCCTTTAATGATATTTGTCTTTTTTATCGTCTTTTGTAAATTTTTAATCTCTAGCTTATGCACCAAAAACCTCGTATCTTCGTTTATCACCCTCAACGCTTATGCAAATTTTAATGTAGTTTATATCGAATTTATCAAGCATCCTCTCAAGTTCATCATCGCCCCACTCTACCAAATGAAGCCCCTCCTCAAAGAAATTTTCAAAAAGTCCGTTTTTAACTATCCCTTCAAAGCCGTTTTGATAGATATCGTAGTGAAAAATTCCGTTTTCGTAGCCCTGCATCACCGAAAATGTAGGCGATGTTACGCTAGAACTTACTCCGTGAGCCTTAGCTATAGCCTTTACCAAGGTTGTCTTGCCGCTTGCAAGATCGCCTTTTAGGATTATCACACCCTCTTTGGGCAAAATTTTAATAAGCTCGCCAAGCTCGTTTAAATTTAGTATAAATTCTCTTTTCATAGCTCTTTTACGTACTCGCTTTGCGCTGTTTTAGGGATGCTTTTTGTAACAGGGATAGCTAAAACTTCGTAGCTTACCTCTTTGGCTATAAATTTGATCGTGATCTTATCGCCGATCTTAACCTCTTTAGAGGGTTTTACTACCGCTCCGTTTATGCTTACTACTCCGCTTTTACACATATCTTCGCTTATAGCGCGGCGTTTGGTGATATTAACCGTATTTAAAAATTTATCTACTCTCATGAAGATGATTTTAGCGAAAAAAACCTAAAATTTCAGTGATGGCAAAGACGTTTTAAGATATCTGCAAGATTTAAAGGGATAACTCCTGCGTGGGTTTGGTTTTTATAAATTTTAAACTCGCTGTTTATGCCGCTGTTGTTAAGATATAAGGCTAAATCCTTTGCTTTTAATATATTTGGTCTATCGGTCTTACCCTTTCTTTTTTCAAGCTCTCCTACGCTAACAAATACAAATTTAGCCTTTAACCTCTCTTTAAATTTATCCTTTTCTACGGCCTCTTTTAAAATCATAGAATCTCCCCACCATAAAGATGGGGATGCGATAAAGAAACTATCAAATATATCATCGTTTTTAAGCATAGAAAAAAGAGTAAAAAGACCTCCGAAAGAGTGCCCGTAAAGGCTTTTTTGGCTATTTTTAATATTAAATTTTTTATCCGCAAAGGGCACAACTCTATCCTTGATAAACTCATAAAACTCCTCGGCTCCGCCACCTTGAGAAAATTCCTCCTTATTAGCCTTTGGAGTATAGTCCTTTGTCCGCCTTTTCTTATCGTAAGCTAAATTCGTATCGTGTCCGATGCCTATAACAAGCAGCTTTTCATCCTTGGCAAAGAGGTTTAAAAGCATAGGAAATTGCGCATTTGCATCAAGCATAAAAAGCACATTTTTATGCTCATTGACCCCTTTTGGTATGGCTTGATAGATGAGATATTTTTCGCCGTTTTTATTTTTCATAGAGGTAATTTCAATGTCAAATTTATCATAAACATCGCTTCTGATAACCTCTACCTCCTGCTTTGGCTTTGCATTTAATATAAAAGGAACAAGCAGGCACACCAAAAATGCCGCACAAAGCCATCTTACCATTTCGCACTCACTTTAAACCAAAATCTTCGTCCCTCCTCTGGATACCAGTAGTAGTTTCCGTCATCGGCGAGAGATTCGTTGTAGCGAACATTATCAAATATATTATAAGCGGTGAAATTTAGGGCTAAATTTTTACTTACCTCCCAGCTCGCGCCGATATCCATAGTAAATAGCTTTTTACTATTTTCGCTAACTTTATTTCCCGGACCAAATCTCACGCTTGTAAGCTCGCTTTCGTAGTTTGTGTTTATAAAGGTTGAAACGCTACTTATCGGCTTATAGCTTAATGTTGCATTAAGATTGTGTTTAGGAGTTGCGGTTAAGGATTTGCCGTCTAAACGACTAAGGTTGGTTTGGCTAAATTTGATAGGACCTTTTGGAGTATTTATGATAGGATCGCCTGTCTTTATCTTTGAGTTATTATAGGTATAGTTGGCTTTTAAATTTAAATTATTTAAGATATCGTAATCCCCGCTTAACTCAACTCCCCATATCTTGGCGCCTTCTATATTAAAATAAGTTCCCCATCCCGGGCATCGCACATGAGGGGCATTTATGCCTAGCGGGCAAGTTCCAAAGGCTGAAATTTTATTTATACTGCTTCCGTCGGTGTCTAAAATTTTATCCTTAAATTCGTTTCTAAAGATAGTTACCGAACCTCTAAAATCATCATTGTTGTCGTAATAAGCCCCTATCTCGTAAGTTAAGCTCTTTTCCGGCTTTAGCTCTTTATTACCAAAATCAACTATCCTCCAGCCGCCTTGTATGGTTCCTACATCGGGTGAAATTTCATTTATGCTAGGGCTCTTATATCCTGTTGCAACGCCTCCTTTAAAGGTCCAACTATCATTTAGGTTATATACGAGATAGGCTCTTGGAGAGAAGTGGTTATCGAAAAATTCATTATTGGTAAAGCGTCCTCCAAGAGTTAAAAAGAGGTCGTCTTCTAAAATTTCCCACTCGTCTTCTAAAAATAGAGCATGCTCCTTCATGGAGTAAGCCTTAGGATCTTTTAACCCTGCCTTGCTTAAATTTGAAACTATAAACGTGGTTTTGGTAGTTTGCTTGCTAAAATCATAACCGAAAGTCAAGGTGTGAGCCCCTAAAAAGGTGCTAAATTTTGAGTTAAAATTATGATTTTTGACACTTGCCGGAGTTAGGCTGTCAAAGAGGCTTGAGCGCTTTGTTTCATCGTATATATAACTTATATCGGCATTAAACCATTCAAAATTTCCGATATATCCTACGCCTTGACTCTTTTTCTCGTAGTCATAAGCGTTTGTAAGCTTGTTTGTTTTTGTGGTTGCGGTTTTTCCTACGGTTCTTCTATATTCGTGCTTTTCTCTTGCAGCTAAAAGATAAAATTTACTGTTTTCATCAGGCACTAACCACACTTTAGCGCTTAAATTTTGCTTGTCGCTATCTTGATAGCCTCCCTTATACTCGTCCTCGTCTCTTAGCTTTTTATATCCCCAAAGTTGCAAGGCAAGTCGGTTGCTAAAAATAGGCAAATTCAGATAAAAATCCCCCTGACGCCCATCGCCTATACCGCTATGATTTTGAAAGGTATTTGATAGGCTCACGGCTCCGCTAAATTTATCAAAATTCTTTTTAGTTATTATGTTTATAACCCCTCCAACGGCATCGCTTCCATAAAGCGAGCTCATAGGACCTCTGATGATCTCTATCCTCTCTATGGCCTCCACGGAAGGGATGAAATTTGAGTTCATATCTCCGGCTCCGCCTTTTGGATTAGCTCCGCTTGAATTTACCCTCTTTCCATCGATAAGCACGAGAGTTTGCGAACTCTCCATCCCTCTTATGGATATACCGCTTGCAGAGCCGTCCTCTCCGCCTATAACCTTTACTCCGGGCACTTTTGAAGCTATGGAGTGTAGGGATTTGAAGTTATCGTTTGATAGATCTTTTGAATTTATGACGGATATACTTGCCGGAGCGTTTTTTATATCCTGATTAAAGCCGCTTGCGGTTACAACAACTTCATCAAGATTAATCTGCTGAGCGCCAAAAATCATCTGAGTGCAACATAATCCAAATCCCAAGCTTAAAGCTTTAATCTTTCTCATTGAATTTCCCTTAAATAAAAATTTAAATTTTATTTCGGAAAATATACCGTAGTAAATATAAAATTAATATTAATAATCAAAACATATTTATATCACAAAAGAACGCCAAACGCCAAAAAACCGTTAAACCTTTAGTAAAAATTAATTAAATTTGGCTAAAATTACGAATCTAACTCTTCACAAGGATCTTAACATGAAAAAAGATGTTAAAAAAGTTGTTTTGGCGTACTCCGGCGGACTTGATACAAGTATCATTTTAAAGTGGCTTCAAGACGAATATAAATGTGAAGTCGTTACATTTACGGCCGATATCGGACAAGGCGAAGAGCTTGAGCCTGCAAAAGCCAAGGCTTTAGAACTTGGAATAAAGCCTGAAAATATCTTTATAGAAGATCTTAAAGAGGAATTTGCTCGAGATTTCGTATTTCCTATGTTTAGAGCAAACGCTGTTTATGAAGGTGAATACCTTCTTGGCACATCCATCGCTCGTCCGTTAATTGCAAAACGTCAAGCCCAAATAGCTTCTATCGTCGGAGCCGACGGGGTAAGTCACGGCGCAACGGGCAAAGGAAACGATCAGGTTAGATTTGAGTTAGGATATTACGCTCTTGGAGATAATTTAACTATAATCGCTCCTTGGCGCGAATGGGATCTAAACAGCCGCGAAAAACTGCTTGCTTACGCAGAAAAAAACGGAATCAAAATAGAAAAAAAACCAGGCAAAAGTCCTTACTCGATGGATGCGAATTTGCTTCATATAAGCTATGAGGGACTAGTGCTTGAAAATCCTGCAAATGCACCCGAAGATGATATGTGGAGATGGATAACGGATCCTAAAAAAGCTCCAAATGAGAGCGAGATCATCGAAATAGGCTATGAAAAAGGCGATCCCGTAAGCATAAACGGTAAAAAGCTAAGCCCTGCCAATCTTTTAGCGGAACTAAACCGTCTTGGTGCAAAACACGGAATCGGAAGACTTGATTTGGTAGAAAATCGCTCGGTCGGTATGAAAAGCAGAGGATGCTATGAAACTCCCGGCGGAACGATCATGCTAAAGGCTCACCGCGCGATAGAGAGTATAACTCTTGATAGAGGAGCCGCACACTTAAAAGACGAACTTATGCCAAGATATGCCGAACTCATATATAACGGCTACTGGTGGTCTCCCGAGCGCTTGATGCTGCAAGCCTTGATAGACAAGAGCCAAGAGAACGTAAACGGAACCGTTAAAGTTGAGCTTTATAAAGGAAATGTGATTATCCTTGGCAGAGACAGCAAGAGCGACAACCTCTTTAGCGAGGCGTTTTGCACATTTGAAGAGGATAATGTTTACGACCAAAGCGATGCGGACGGCTTTATCAAGCTAAACGCTTTAAGATTTATCATAGGGCGCAAAAACGGTCGTAAATTTGACTAAAATTTAAATTTTACAAGGATAGAAATGAAAGTATTATTAATAAAAGATGTGAAATCTCTTGGAAAAGCAGGAGAGATCAAAGAGGTTAAAGACGGATACGGAAATAACTTTTTAATAGGCAGAGGCTTAGCAAAAGCGGCGACTCCGGATGTGATTCGTCAATATGAAGCTGCGCAAAAAAGAAAGGCCGAGGAGCTAAAATACGAGCTTGCAAATTTGGAGACTTTAAAAGAGCAGCTTGAAAAGATTAAGCTGGTTATCAAAAAGCCTTTGGGCGCTAACGGCTCACTATTTGGCGCTGTTACAAAAGATGAGATAGCTCACGCTCTTGAAGAAAAGCACAATCTAACGATAGACAAAAAGAGCTTTGACACCGACGGACATATAAAATCAACCGGTCTTTTTGATGTGGATGTAAAATTGGGTCACGCAATTCACGCTAAACTTAAATTAGAAGTCGAGGGAGAGTAGTGTTTCACGCAACAACTATCTTGGCATATAAGGGCAAAAACAGATCCGTTATCGGCGGCGACGGTCAGGTAAGCTTTGGCAACACAGTTCTTAAAGCAAATGCCGTTAAAATTCGCAAAATTCATAACGGCAAAGTCTTGGCGGGATTTGCCGGAAGCACCGCAGATGCGTTTAATCTCTTTGATATGTTTGAAAATAATTTAGAGCACACAAAGGGCGACTTACTAAAGGCCGTGATAGAATTTAGCAAAGAGTGGCGCAAGGATAAGTATCTACGCAAACTTGAAGCGATGATGTTGGTTCTTAATAGGGATAAAATTTTTCTTTTAAGCGGAACGGGCGATGTGGTAGAGCCTGAAGACGGCAAGATAGCCGCTATCGGAAGCGGTGGAAATTTCGCCCTTGCCGCGGCTCGAGCTCTTGATAAATTTAGCGATATAGATGAAGAAACTCTGGTAAAAGAGAGTCTTAAAATCGCAGGAGAGCTATGTATCTATACAAATACCAATATCAAAACTTACGTTTTAGAAGAGAATGAGAGATGAATTTAACCCCAAAAGAGATAGTGAAATTTTTAGATGATTATGTGATCGGTCAAAAAGAAGCCAAAAAAATCATTGCAATCGCATTAAGAAATCGCTACAGAAGAATGAAACTTGAAAAATCTATGCAAGATGACATAATGCCTAAAAATATCCTTATGATAGGCTCTACCGGAGTTGGCAAAACCGAGATAGCAAGACGACTTTCAAAGATGCTAAGTCTTCCTTTTATCAAAGTTGAGGCAAGCAAATACACAGAAGTTGGATTTGTTGGTCGAGATGTAGAATCCATGGTAAGAGATCTAGTTGGCGCTTCTATAAATTTGGTTAAAAGCGAATTTAGAGAAAAAAATCAAGACAGGATAGATGAATACGTCCAAGACAAGATAATCAAAAAGCTGCTTCCGCCTCTTCCAAACGGAGCTAGTGAAGAAAAGAAGGCTGATTACGAAAGAAGTTATGAGAAGATGGCGACAAGGTTTAAAAACGGGGATCTTGACGATTTAAGCATAGAAATAGAGATCACTCAGTCAAATTTTGACGCAGGCGCAAGCCTTCCTCCGGATATGGCGCAGATGCAAGAGAGTTTTGTAAAGATAATCGGTCTAAGCAGCAAGGCAGTTAAAAAAGAGATGAAAGTTAAAGACGCTAAAGAGGCTCTTAAAAACGAAGCTAGCGACAAAATTTTAGATATGGAGAGCATTAAGATCGAAGCCGTAAGAAGAGCCGAGAATGAGGGCATAATATTTATAGACGAAATCGACAAGATAGCCGTAAGCTCCTCAAATTCAAGCAGGCAAGACCCCAGCAAAGAAGGTGTTCAAAGAGATCTTTTGCCTATAGTCGAGGGTTCAACCGTAACGACTAAATTTGGCGTCATAAAAACCGATCACATACTGTTTATAGCAGCAGGAGCCTTTCATATAAGTAAGCCAAGCGATCTTATACCTGAGCTTCAAGGTCGTTTTCCTTTAAGAGTTGAGCTAAGCAGTCTTGATGAAGAGGTTTTATATAAAATTTTAACCCAGCCTAAAAATTCGCTTTTAAGGCAATATGAGGCTCTTTTAAAGACCGAGAATGTGGAGCTTAAATTTCAAGACGAAGCCGTAAGGGCTATAGCTAAAATAGCTCAAAGCGCTAATGAAAAAATGGAAGATATCGGTGCAAGAAGGCTTCATACCGTGATAGAAAGAGTTATAGAAGATATCAGCTTTGAAGCAAGCGAAAACAGTGGAAAGAGTATAGAGATAGATAAAGCGCTTGTCGAAGAGAGGCTTGGCGATATCATTAAGGATCAAGATCTGGCAAGATATATACTATGAAGTCAGGTTTTGTAAGTATAATAGGCAGGACCAATGCGGGCAAAAGCTCTTTACTAAACTGTCTTTTAGATGAAAAAATCGCAATCGTATCTCATAAACAAAATGCCACTAGACGCAAGATAAGCGGTATCGTTATGAACGGCGAGGACCAGATAATATTTACAGATACTCCGGGACTTCACGAGAGCGATAAAACTCTAAATAAGCTTATGATAAACGAGGCTATAAAATCGATGAGCGATTGCGATGCTATCTTGTTTTTAGCTTTGGTGCACGACTCAACCGGCGAATATGAAAAATTTTTAAACCTAAAGCCCAAAGTTCCTCATATATTAGTTTTAACTAAGGTCGATGAAGTTTCAAATGCTAAAATTTTAGAAAAAATTACGCAATATCAGAAATTTCAAGATAAATTTACGGCTTTGCTGCCGTTTAGCGTAAAAAAGCAAACCTACAAAAAACCCTTACTTGATGAAATTTGCAAACTCTTACCCGAACATGAGTACTTCTACGATCCTGAATTTATAACACCGACTAACGAAAAAGAGATATATAAAGAATTCATACTTGAAGCTATATATGATAACTTAAGCGATGAGCTACCCTACTCTACGGATGTTATGATAGATAAAGTCAAAGAAAAGAGTGAAATCACAGAAATTTTTGCGACCATAATAACCGATAAAGAGATACACAAATCAATGATCGTCGGAAAAAATGGAGAAACTATTAAAAGAATCGGAATAAATTCACGAAAAATGATATCAAAATTAACAGATAAAAAAATCTTTCTAAAGCTCGTAGTTTCGGTCAAAAAAGGCTGGAGCAAAGACGAAAAATTGATTATGAAGATAAACAACTATTGATTTTTAATTGTTTTTTTATTAAAATTGCCAAAGATTTATTTAAAAATTTTATATATTAAAAGTGATTAAACGATGTTTGGAAAAAACAAATCTAAATCCGGCAAAAATGGCAACAAAATTGAAAATGGTATAGTTTCAATTGATCCATATACCCAAGACTCTTATATATACGCAAAAAACGAGTTTAATCCGTGCAGTATAGATAAAGTCGGCAAGGATAATTTCTTTATATCTTATCTTAAATATAAAGATCTGATGATAGGTTCGGTAGAGATCCCAGGAACTACCGAAGATGGCGACGTGCCCGATCTTATAACGATTAAGGCATATGAAGAGTTTGATCTGGATACTTCAAAAGAGTATAGGATAACTTATAGCGAAGCCCAAAATACGGGTTCTGAAAATAAAACTTTTAACCTTTTTGTAATAGAAAATCCAGTAATAACAAAGATATTTAATCCTATAGCCAAAAAAACATCTTATATAGACTACATAGTTGCGGCTCCTTTAATGTTTGGGGCTCTATATGCAAAAAATTTGATGTCGGCTCAAAATACGGACGCTTTTATTGTGATACAAAACGACGATGCGTTTTTAGCTGTGTATCAAAACGGAGAGTATGTCCAATCAAGACCTCTTAGATACTCTATAAAAAACATGAGCGACAAGTTTTTTTCTCTCAGCGAAAAAAGAGTTGACGAATATGCTTTTATGCAAATTTTAAGACACGCCGAAGATGAAAAAGATAAAGAGTGTTTGTCGCAAATTTTTGATGAGATAGCTTACTATCTTAGCGATATTTTAAATAGTATAAGTAGGGTATACAACCTAAAAATTCAAAATCTATATATTGTAACCGATGAGCCTTTTCAAGGTTTTTGCGGCTCCATAGAGGGCAAAACGGGAATTCCTACAAGCAACTTTGATATCAAAATTTCAATCAATACAAAAGATACTCAAGTAAGCAGCTTAAATACGGTTATGACACTCTTTGCTCAAAACTACAAAGACGATCATAACGATAACTTTAACTTTTCTTCATTTCTGCGCCCTCCTCCTTTATTTAAGCGACATAGCGGAAAGCTGATACTTTACATAGCAGCCGGATTTTTACTGGCTTTTGCATACCCCGCATATCAATATGTATACGGGTTTATAGTTCAACAAGATATAGATAGGCTAACAGAGGAGTATAATGTAGCCCATGCGCAAGAGGAGCAGATAAAAGCGGAGCTTGCAAGAATAGCGGCTGAATATGAGAATACAAAAAAAATACTTGACTCTGAAAATGAAAAAATAGAATTTAGAAAAAATCTTCTTACCGAAATTCATGAGAAAAAAGCAAATTATCCTATGAAAAGCGTTGTGCTTTACGAGCTTACCAAACTTGTTAGTCAAAAGGATATAAAAGTAGGCAAAGTAGTAAATAACGATAAAAATATGACCATAATGCTTTTAAGTAAAGATGAAAAACAGCTCACCGAATTTATAAAAAATGTAAGCAACGAGATAAAATACTCTATCACAACTCAAGAGATAGTATTTGATAAAAACAAACCAAACCCAACTTACGAAAGTAACGTTACAGTAAAGATAAAATGATGAAAAAAGATAGTATTTTAGTAAAAATAGACAATTACTTTGAGAGTAAAAAAGGTAGCGAGATATCCATAATCCTTTTAGGTTCGGCGCTATTGGTGCTATATCTTACATACGCTTTATCATGGGATCCGGCTCAAGAATTTATCGATTCTAAGCTCTCCAGTCAAAGTCAGATAACCACTAAGTTAAACAATACAAACAACTACTTAGCGGTAAATACTCCGGCTAAAGTTGAGGATCAGCAAAGAAACCTGAACTCTTTAAAAGATAGCCTTGAGACTGCCAAATTTACAAATCAATACTTTGACAATAAATTAAAAGAGCTTTCATATCTTTTATTTAATGAGCAAAATTGGGCGAAATTTCTAGATAGTCTAGCCTTTTTGGCGGATAAAAACGACATAAAAATTGTAAAGATAGCAAATGAATTTAAAAATCCGACTCCTCAAAAAATTGAACAGGTTTTGGATATAAAAATAGACTTTGAAGGCAGCTTTAAGAATATCGTAGGGTATATAAATGCTATAGAAGAATCCGATCTAGTAGTAGATGTAAATTCTATGGATATAAACTCAACCAAAAAAGATTTGGTAGGAAATATAGGAATTTTCGTATGGGGGATGAAATACTAATGAAATTTTATAAAACTTCAATGATAATCATCGCCTCTTGTTGTTTCTTGATTGCAAACAACGAAGGCGAAATACAAGAGTATGATCGAATGTTTCAAGCTATCAATACTCCAAGAAAGGGCTTGGACGATGGAAATATGAGCAAGATATCAGATCCTTTTTTGGTTCAAAGATCGGCTCCAAAAATTACCGATATGCAAGATATTAACGACACTCAGGGTGGATTAAGCTTGCGCGCTATATTTGGAGATAGAGTTAAAATAAATAATAAATGGTATAAAATAGGCGAAAAAATAGGCGAATACAAGGTTGGCAAGATTAAAAAATCAAGCGTTATTCTAGCTAGCAAAGAGGAAAATTTAGAATTAAACATCACACAAGGAAGAAACAATGTCGGCATTAAAATTAAATAAAATACTAGCAATTATTGCTTTTGTAACTCTTTCATTTACATCTGCTTTTGCTGCAGATAGTTGCAAAACAAGGATTTTTAATTTAAAAATAAGCGATCAGGTTTCAATACAAGAGATTTTAACTCAACTATCGGATCTATGTAATTTTAGTATAGTTACAAAGGATCAGTTTGCAAAAAATGCTATCAGCGAAGAGGTTTCAGGTATCAACATAAAAGATATGACGCTTAATGAAATTTTTAATATCTTACTTCACGAGAAGAATATTAACTATACGTTTGAAAAAGGGGTATTAAGAATTTCAGCTCTTCAGACAAAGACTTTTAAAATAGACTATATAACCTCTATCAGAGAGGGAACCGCTATAACAAAAGCCTCTGTTGATTCAGCTCCTATCGAAGTTGGAAGCGAGAGTGATGACGAAGGAGCGGATGATCTAAAAAAAGGTGGCGGAAAGCTTGATAACCTTATAAGAACGGTTGAGAGATTTGATTTTTGGGAGAAGCTTGATGCCGAGATAAAAGCTATCTTAAATAATACAACGGAGACTATTGTCGCACCCGATCCTATCATAAACGCTAATGCAGGATTAGTAACGGTAACAGGCACTGCGGCACAAATAAAAAGAGTTTCAGAATATATACAAGATGTTCAAAACCGTCTAAAAAAACAAGTTATCATAGACGTTTCAATAATATCAGTCGAGCTTGCAAACAGCTACACAAAAGGAATTGATTGGAGTAAATTTAGCGTAGGGTTTAAAACAGGACTTTTTAATAGATTTATACCTATAGGAATGACGGAAGAAATTTCAAAGGATGCTGCTGGAAATCCTATAAAGATACAAAAGCTAACTTACGGACAAACTCCCGGAAACACGATACATTGGTCAACTAGAGATGGACAAAATAGCCTTAACAAAGGCCTAAGTCAAGCCATAAATTTAATTCCGGGCTTTACATTTGATTTAGACGGAGTAATAAATTTTCTTGAGATCAACGGAAAGACAAAAGTCGTTTCAAGCCCTAAAATAGCAACTTTAAACAATCAACAAGCGCTTATTTCCGTTGGAGATAATATCAATTATAGAGTAAAACAAGAGAGCTCAAACGATAATGCGCTAAGCGGAAAGACAACAATAACTTATAAACAATACTCCGTATTTATAGGAATTTTGTTAAACATACTTCCTGAAATATCAGAAGATAACAAAATCATGCTTAGAATCAATCCGTCCTTAAGCAGCTTTAAATATAACGAGGATGATACAAGACAAACAACTGCCATACGTGAAATAGCTCCGGATACTATACAGAAAAAACTTTCTACGGTAGTTCATGTAAATAGTGGCGATACTATAGTTCTTGGGGGATTGATAGCACAAACTAAAGGCAAAGAAAATACAAAAGTTCCTTTACTAGGGGATATTCCTGTTTTAGGATATGCGTTTAAAAGCACAAAAGACCAGCTTAAAACAACGGAGCTTGTATTTATCATAACACCGAGAATAGTTGATATCTCATCCCCTACTCCGGTAAAACAAACATTAAAAGATTTAGGATTTTCAAGGTCAACGTATGAGCAATAAATACACTACTATCAAATACCTATTTGCCGAAGACAGTAAAGATAATAGCTTCATACATCTAGACAAATCTTTTGCTGCTTATAAAAAAATTATGAATTTGGTTGAAAAGCCTGTTAAACTCATACTATTTTACGGCAATCCGGGTTGTGGCAAAACATTTTTGCTTAAAAAGATAGTAGAGGATTTAAAAAATAGAGACGATATAATATTTTTCTCTCACCCGTTTTTTAATGAAGATGAATTTATGACCTCTCTTTATCAGGAGATTTTCAAGGAAAAACCTCAAGAGAAAATTCAAAACTATGAGGAATTTACGAGAATTTACAAATCAAAACTATCCAAAGAAGATGAAGAAAACAAAAAAGTTTTCACAGTTTTGCTTGACGAAGCTCAACTCTACCCTGAAATTTTGATAGAAAAGCTTCGTTTACTTTCAGATAGCGGATTTTTTAAATTTCTATTTGCAATTCGTAAAACAGATGAGGAACATGTCTTGACAAAGGACTATTTTAAGGCTAGAATTTGGGAAAGCATTGAGATGAGTCCTCTTGATGTTAATGAGATGAGAGTTTATATGGAAAGTAAATTGCAATCAAAAAAATTTGATTACCAATTTTTAAAATTCACAGACGAGCAGCTTGAGCTCATAAATAATTTAAGTAGAGGTAGTTTAACTATGCTAAACAAACTTATGTTTAACTTTTTTGAACTTTATGAATATTTTGAAGACAACCAACCGACAATTATAAGTACGGATACAATGAGTACAAAAATTTTAGAGATGGCAGCCATCAGATCGGAGCTTATCAATGCTTGAAGTACAAGAAATACTCGAACTTGAAAAAAAATGGAAGGCTTATGACAAAAAAAGGGTAACTCCAGCCTCAGCAGCAGAGAAAAAGTACTATAACTATATGCTAATAGCACTTCTTGCGGCATCTGTTTCAACGGCTTCGCTTGTCTTTTTTTATCTTCAAGAGCCAAATATGAAAGTTGCTTCAGTGCCTAATTCACAACCTATTAAGCAATCGGTTCAAACGATACAACCGACACCCAATAGCGTTAAAAATCTGAATTTAGATACAAATTTAAATAATGATTTAGGCAAGGAAGAGCTTCCAAACGGAACTCTTTTAAACAAAAACTATAGTCCAAACTTTGCAAATAACGAAAATGGCTTTAAAGTCGAACAACAAGAAAATTTAGAAATTTTAGCCGATAATGAAAACGAGCAAAATCAACAAGGCTGGATATATCTTAACGATAATTTGCAAGCGAATTTAGAAAACCGCTCGGAAGATCAAACGGAAATAAACGATCTAAGAAGGCAGGTTTTATTTACTGCTCCAAATGAAGAGTTTATAAATTTAGAAAACGACGGTTTAAAAATACAAAACAACCTATTATCAACCGAAAATAGCGACAATTCGTTTAAAATTCAAATTCAATCATCAGGATCTGAAATATCGGTAGATGAGCTAAAATCTAAATTTGACAGAACAAACAGTTCAGAACTTGCCACTTTGATAGCCAAAAAATATTACGATATACAAGATTATAAAAGCAGTGAAAAATGGGCGGTTATAGCCAATGAGCTTAATAGTGAAAATGAAGAGAGTTGGGTGATTTTTGCTAAATCAAAATATAATCTAGGACAAAAATACGATGCTGTAAGGGTTCTTAGGATATATAACGATAAAGCGAATTCAAAAGAGATTGAAACTTTAATCAAACATATCGAAAATAACTCGATATAAATTCAACCTTTTTATTAAGCCTGTTGGTACAAATCGGCAGGCTTAAACTATAAAAATACAGAGACTAAAATTACCCATTTACATCAAGGAGTGTTTGTGATAGATATGGCTCATGAACTGTTTTTATCTACCGCTTTAAAAAACAACATAATATCTCAACAGCAAAAAGAGGATATAGAAAATCTTCTGGAGCAAAACCATAAATTTGAAAAAGTTTTAAGAGAAGTTGCTCCCGAACTTCAAGAACAAACAATTATAAATATACTGTCGGAGCTTTATAGAACTCAACGTATAAGCATAGCCGATATTTTAGAAAAATTTGTAATAGAATTGAGTCAATTTCTAAAATTCACGGCGAAGAAATTTGATCTTGAGTATATGGATTTAGACACTATAGATATAGACTACAGACTATCTGAAAAAACATCTCTTTCACAGCTTAAGAAATATGAAGCCTTACCTATAAAAGAGGATGAGATAAGGGTTTATGTAGCCTTTAGAAACCCTTTTGATATCGCAGCGCAAGATAGACTTCAAAATATATTTAACAGAAAGCTTTTAAAGGTTGTTATAGCAGATCCTTTTCAGATAGATAAGCAGCTTAATAAAATAGAGCTTAGCGAAAGTATAAAAGGTCTAGTTGCGGACATTAGAAAAGAGCTTTCAACTACCGCAACGACAGGAGATGAGAATAGTTCAGGAATTTTAAAACTCATAGAAGTTATTTTAAAAACTTCGATTTTAGGCAGAGCAAGCGATATACATATAGAGCCGACCGAGACAAACTGCATAGTAAGAAGTAGAATCGACGGAATGCTAACCGAAACGTTTATATTTGATAAAGATATCTATCCTCCTATGGTATCGCGCATGAAACTACTTTCAAATATGGATATAGCGGAGCGTAGAAAGCCTCAAGACGGTCGTTTTTCGGCTCAAATTATGGGTAAAGAGTATGATTTTCGTATCTCGACACTGCCTATACTAAACGGCGAAAGTATAGTTCTTCGTATCCTTGATAAGTCAAAAGTTCTAATTAGTCTTGAAAATTTAGGCATGCATCCTGAAAGTTTCGTTAAATTTAATAAAGCCATGAAGGCTCCTTACGGCATCATTCTTGTTACCGGACCTACGGGATCAGGTAAAACGACAACGCTTTATGCCGCACTTAACGATATCAAAAGTATCGAAACAAAGATTATTACCGTAGAAGATCCTGTCGAATACCAGCTAAATATGATTCAGCAAGTGCACGTAAACGAAAAAGTAGGTCTTACTTTCGCTTCAGCTCTGCGCTCTATCTTGCGTCAAGACCCTGACGTTATCATGATAGGCGAGATCAGAGATCAAGAGACTCTTAGAATAGCCGTTCAAGCCGCACTTACAGGGCACTTGGTATTTTCTACTTTACATACGAACGATGCCATAAGCGCGGTTACAAGAATTGTAGATATGGGTATAGAGCCGTATCTTATAAGCGGTTCTCTTGTGGCTATAGAGGCTCAAAGGCTAGTTAGAAAGCTTTGTCCGCACTGCAAGCAAAAGACTACTATACCGCTTAAGCTTCAAGAGCAGTTTGCAGACTATCTTCCGCAAGATTATCAATTTTATAAACACGTAGGTTGTGAAAAATGCTCACAAACCGGCTATACCGGCAGAGAGATGATAAGCGAAATTTTGCCGATTAGCGACAAGATAGCAAGTATGGTGGCAAACGGTACGACAAAGGATGAGATTAAAAAAGTAGCTTACGAAGAAGGCTTTATAGATATGTTTAAAGACGGGATTATAAGAGCCGCAAAAGGCGTAACTACTATAGATGAAATTTTAAGGGTTGCTAAAACATGAAATACTTTGAAATAGAATATATGTCAAAAGGTCGCCGTCAAAAGATGGTTTTAAGGGCGAACAATCAAAACGAAGCAAAAAACGTAGCTAAAATGAAAAACGCAGGCGCTATAGTAAAGATAGGCGAAACTAAAACGGTCCCTCTTGAAGAGCAGTTTCAAGACATACTGTCAAAAGCTAAAAATTTCATCCAAGGCACAAAGGTTAAAACTCCAAATTTAGTAGCGGCCATAAGACAGCTTGGCGTCATGACAAACGCGGGAATTTCTATACATGACAGTATCAAAGAAGTCGCAAACGCTACTGAGGACAAAAGACTCAAGGCGATATTTTCTAACTTAAACGACGATCTAAACCAAGGACAAAGTCTTACGGATGCTATATCAAATTTTAGAGCCGAACTTGGAGATATAGTCGTAGCCATGGTTAAACTTGGCGAAAATACCGGTAACATGGCGGAGTCGCTGCAAAAACTCGCCGAAATTCTGCAAGAGGTTTGGGATAACCAGCAGAAATTCAAAAAGGCCATGCGCTATCCTATGATAGTAATTACCGCAATAATCATAGCCTTCGTTATCCTCATGATGTACGTCGTGCCTAAATTTAAAGAGATATTTGAGCAACTTGGAGCGAATTTACCGCTTCCTACAAGGATATTGCTCGGTATAGAAAACGCTTTAAACAACTACGGTCTTTATATATTAGGAGCTATTATACTTACTATATACGCCATAAGATACATGTATAGAACAAATGAGGATTTTAGCTATAACTTCGACAAGTATCTGCTCAAGGTCTATTTGATAGGTAATATTATATTTTATTCAACTATGAATAGATTTAACTTGATCTTTACCGAGCTTGTAAGAGCGGGGATTCCTATCGCGGAAGCCCTTGATACCGCAACTTTAACCGTATCAAACCAAGAGATAAACAAAAAGCTATCCACGGTAAAAATCGCCGTTCAAAGAGGCGTTTCTTTAACGGAAGCTTTTAGAGATACCGAACTTTACGAGGGTATGCTTATACAGATGATAAGTGCGGGTGAGCAAAGCGGTAGCATAGATGCCATGATGGAGAAGGTAAGCGATTACTATAAAGTTAAATTTAATGATATAGTGGATAATATATCGGCATACATAGAACCGATACTTATAGGATTTATAGCAGTTATGGTAGTATTTCTGGCACTTGGTATCTTTATGCCTATGTGGGATTTGGCAAGCGCCGTTAAAAATTAATACAAAGAATAAGAATGAATACAACCGCAAATTCAATTGAGCGCCAAGTAAGCAAAGATGCTTTTTTAGTCTCAAAAACCGACACAAAGGGCAAAATTACATATTGCAATATGCCTTTTGCCGATATTGTCGGCGCCAAAAGTTCAGAACTTATAGGCAAACCGCACAATATAGTAAGACATCCTGATATGCCGCGAGTCATATTTAAATTTTTATGGGAATACATAAAAAACGGAAGAGAAATTTTTGCATACGTGAAAAACAGAAGCTTTGACGGCTCTTTTTACTGGGTTTTTGCAAATGTTACCGCTTCGGTTAATGAAAAAGGTCATATCATAGGATATTATTCTGTCCGCAGAAAGCCCAATCCAAAGGCGCTTGAGATTATCATTCCTCTTTACAAAACCCTTCTTGATGCAGAAAAGAGTGGCGGCATAGACGCTTCTTTAAAACTTTTTGAAAAAATTTTGCAGGATAAAAATACAAATTACGACGAATTTATGAATAACCTGCAAAGACTATAAGGAAAATTATGTTTTTTAACAAAAAAAAAGTAAATTACGATGAGATCTTAAATGTTGTCTCGCAGGCTAGAAACGGAATTTTGGAACCTAGAATTCTAAACATAGACCCAAAAGAGCCTCTGGGTCAAATCGCACTTGGTATAAACGACCTGCTTGATCAGATAGAGGCTTTACAAAGAGAGATGGGAACTTGTGTAAAATCCGCAGAAAGCGGAATTGCCTATAGAAACATCTTTACAGATGGCTTTAGAGGCTTGTTTAAAATAAACGCAGAGTCTATGAGCGAAGGTGTTGAAGGGATAAAGGCGGGTCAAAAAGGCAAGACAAGAGGCGTGCTTTCTGAAAGATTAAGCGAACTTGGAAACGGAAACAGCGGTATCGCGGATGCAAAAAGAGATCTTGACCAAAGCATAAAAGACCTGTCCGAAATTTCAAGCGTGGCTCAAGATACGTCAAACAAGGCAAACGAGAGCATAATAGCCGTCAATGAACTAAGCGCAAACATGAGTGATTTAGAACACCTTATCACCGATTCAAGCGAAGCGATTAGAAATTTGACAAACAGAACCGAAGATATAAGTTCGGTTGTAAATTTAATCAAAGACATCGCAGAACAAACAAATCTACTTGCACTAAATGCCGCCATAGAAGCTGCACGCGCAGGAGAGCACGGGAGAGGCTTTGCCGTTGTAGCGGATGAGGTTAGAAAACTTGCGGAAAACACTCAAAAGGCAACAAGCGAGATTGGGATAAATATCCAAACCCTACAACAACAAACCAACGATCTAAACGAAAATTCAAGCAAGATCACACAAATTGCTCAAGTTGCAAACGTAAGCGTGACAAATTTTAGAGAGGCTATTAACGTATTTAGCCAAGGAGCTACAAAAACGGCTCAAATTTCAAGGCATGTAGAGAATAAAACCATAGGCATTATGGGCAAAATCATTCAAGTTATATACAACCAAACCGCATACAACAACGTCATCAACGAAAGAGGATGTGATGAAAATATGCAAAAACAGATGGAAAATATGCAAAACTGGTATGAAAACGACTATAAAAAGTATTTTGGAGATACAAATAGCTTTGAAAAGATAAAGCAACCGTCTAAAGAGCTTGATGAGCTTATAGTTAAAAATTTGGAAGAATCAAAAAACGGATACGATATGAACGACATACAAAGATTTGTAGATAGATTTAAAAAGCTAAAAGATACAAGCGCTCATATATTTCAAATAATCGACTCGGTAATAAAAGAGAGTATGCAAAAGCTTTCAAATAAAAATTAATTTAACTTGACATCTCTTTAAATCGGCTGCGCCTGAATTGATCTAAATTTATTTCAGTCCTTAAAAATGCTAATTTAAAGCAAAATTTAATATAATCTTTAAAAAAGGATAAACATGCTGCTTGGAGTAAATATAGATCATATAGCAGTTTTAAGAGAGGCGCGCCGCGTAAACGACCCTGATATTTTGGAGGCTTGTTTTAGGGTTTGCTCTACAAAAGCCGATCAGATAACTATACATCTAAGAGAAGATCGCCGCCATATCAACGAAATAGACGCTAAAAACATCATAACGCATTCAAAAATACCGGTAAATTTAGAGTGCTCTATCGATGAAAACATCATTAATCTAGTCATCAAGCTAAAACCTTCAAGGGCGACTTTGGTGCCTGAAAAAAGAGAAGAGCTAACTACCGAAGGCGGTTTAAATTTACAAAGCGAAAATTTAGAGGAGGCTATCAAAAATCTTCAAGCCAACGATATCGAAGTTTCGCTTTTTATAGACCCTAACCAAGAGAGCGTTCAACTAGCTCATGAACTAAATGCTTCGTGGATCGAGCTTCATACCGGAG
>JAUNLC010000020.1:27551-31086 GCA_030532465.1 Campylobacter sp.
GGCTATACAAGAGATGATAGAGTGCATAAGATAGCCGTTAGCGTAGGCGACATCAACGGGGTCGGTATAGAGATCGCCTTAAAAGCGCATGATGAAATTTGCAAATTTGCTAAGCCGATTTACTGTATAAACGAAAATTTACTAAATAGAGCTCTTGGTATTTTAAAGGTTCAAAGTCCTGCAAATTTTAACCTTCATGAGTGCGGGGAAAATTTTGAGATACTGCCTGCAAATATATCAGAACAAAGCGGTAAATTTTCGTTTGAGTCCTTTGAAGCAGCTATAAATTTAGCCGTTTTAAAAGAGGTTGATGCTATCGTAACCATGCCTATTAGCAAGGAGGCTTGGAGTAAGGCCGGGATAAATTTCGTAGGACATACCGACTATCTAAAAGCCAAATTTAAGCAAGACGCCATCATGATGCTAGGATGTGATGAACTCTTTGTAGCGCTTTACACCGATCATATCGCGCTTAAAGATCTTTTTAGCGAGATAAAAGCGGATAAAATTTGCAAATTTCTACTAAACCTTTATAAAAACACAAAATTTGAGCGTATCGGAGTTTTAGGGGTAAATCCTCATGCAAGCGACAACGGAGTGCTTGGCGGAGACGAGGAAAAGCAGATAAAAAAGGCTATAAATTTAGCGAACAAAGAGCTTCAAAAAGATATTTTCGTAGGCCCACTTGTGCCCGATGCGGCCTTTACTCCTCGCTCTTTAAAGAGACTAAACAGGCTCGTTGCCATCTATCACGACCAAGGTCTAGCTCCGCTTAAGGCGCTTTATTTTGACAAAAGTATAAACGTAAGCCTAAATTTACCCGTCATTCGCACAAGCGTAGATCACGGAACCGCATTTGATATCGCGTACAAGGGCTTAGCGGACATTTCAAGCTATATCGAAGCGGTAAAATTCGCGGTAAAACTTTGCGAAAAGAGAAGTTTATAAAATATTAAAATTTTAAGCCGCAGCAAGAAAAATTTAGCTAGTTTAAAAAATTTGTAGCTATAATTTTAAACAAAACTCTACATTGGAGGCATTTTTGGCTCGCGACAACCTCTTTGCATTTTGTATGTTTATGATAGCCTCTATCGGCTTTTTTATCTGGGGTTATCAGTATATACCCTCCCACCACTTTCTACTCTTTCTTGTTGCCAGCATTTTTGGTATCTTTATGGCGTTTAACATCGGCGGTAACGATGTCGCAAACTCATTTGGCACAAGCGTTGGAGCTAAAACCGTAACCATTAAGCAAGCCCTTGTTATAGCCGCTATATTTGAGCTAAGCGGAGCGATATTTGCAGGCGGAGAAGTTACGAAGACGATTAGAGACGGCATAGTAAAATTTCCTGAAACCGGCATGGATCCAATGCTTTTTGTGCTGATTATGATGTCGGCGCTTCTAAGTTCGGGGCTTTGGCTTTTTATCGCGTCCAAAAAAGGTCTGCCTATATCGACCACTCACTCTATAGTAGGCGGTATCGTGGGTGCGGGTCTTTTGATGGGATTTACGACTATGGATGCCAAAAACGCCTTAAATATGGTCTCTTGGGGCGGTATCGGCAGGATCGCCGTAAGCTGGGTTATCTCGCCTTTACTTGGAGGCATTCTCTCGTATATCATATACGGCTACATAAAAACCAGAATTTTAACACCTACTAGAAAATATAATCTTGAGTTAAAGATGCTAAAAAGAGAGCGAAAGGCTTTTAAGGAGAATTATCTGCGCGAGCTTAGAGCAAAGCCCGAGGCCGAACAGATCAAAATTCTAAGCAAGATCGCCATCATCGACGAAGATGAAGAGGGCGGCGAAAAGAGCGAATACAAAACTATTATAAAATCCATGAAAGAGCGCGAAAAGAGCATTGACACAAGTCGCGCCATGAGAAAGCATATCCCGCTTGTTGCTGGCTTTGGCGCTATCGTCATATCTTCTATGATGCTATTTAAAGGGCTTAAGCACTTAAATTTAGGCATAGGCTTTATAGGAACGGTTTGGATCATCTGCGTTATCGGCATAGTTACCTATCTTGCTACGCTTGCGATGATAAACGTTATGAATAAAAACGACGCGGAAAAAAGCACCAACCGTATATTTTCTTGGTTTCAAATTTTTACCGCTTCGGCCTTTGCCTTCTCTCACGGCGCAAACGATATAGCAAACGCCGTTGGCCCCTTTGCGGCTATACTTGACGTGCTAAAAACGGGAAATATAAACGCAACAGCACCGATTCCCGGTGTTGCGATGATAACCTTTGGAATCTCGCTTGTCGTGGGGCTTTGGTTTCTTGGCAAAGAGGTTATCGCCACTATCGGCTCAAAACTTGCCGAAATTTTACCTACAACCGGCTTTAGCGCCGAGCTTGCGGCAAGCACGGTTATACTTCTAGCTACCAAGCTTGGAATTCCCGTATCATCAACCCACATCCTTATAGGAGCCGTTCTTGGCATAGGTATACTAAACCGCGATGCAAACTGGGCTATGGTTAAGCCTATCGTGCTTGCTTGGGTTATAACTCTACCGATAGCAGGCGGATCGGCGGCGATCATTTATATGGTGCTTAAAAGCCTGCTTGGGCTATAAAATTTCATTTTGGTATTATAAATTTGAGGCGAAAGAAGCCTCAAATTTTATCTCTTATCCTTTCTAAAGAATTCTGTTATTAGTTTAGTATTGCAATACATCAAACTTTTTTCCATAGCTCTATCGCATTTAGTAACTCGTCCTCTTGATTGACTACCTAAAGCGCTTATAAGACTCTCTCCTAATATTCCTTGATATCTAAAATCTCCATATATATTATCCGCCAATATCTTGCCTGTGTTTCTATCTTTTATAATTCCTCCGTAGTTAAAACGTATTCCAAGTAAATTATCAAATATGGTTGTTATATTAGGTTTAAGTTTCATTGGACGACTATGAGGATCTTGGGTTAAAATCTCAATAGGAGCTATCTCATCTTCTGAAATTTCTTTACGGGCTATAATTTATCTTTGTAGAGTTCTTTGATATTTTTCATTGTTTCAGATATATAACTAAATACTCTTCGCGGAGCATAATCATCTGTATCATTTCTATCTTGTATCAGTAGTTTTATCTCTTCAAATATTTGCTTCTGGTCTTTTTGGTTTGAATATAGTTCGTTTAAAAACATATTTACCTCTTGATATGTTACTTTTTCATCTTTGAAGAATTCAATCAGATCTATGTTTGCAGACATATGACAGTTTTTTGATGTATTGTTATCAAGATAAAATCTGAAATACTTACCGTTATAAGCCTCATTATCGCTTTTAACTTTATAATCTATATAGTCTAAACTGCCATTCATTAGCATTTTAAAGGCTGTATCTTCGGTTGCATTATAGCCTGTATGTTGATTTAAAACAGGAAAACCTTGAGTAGTAGTTCTTTCTCCTGAATAATAAGCATTTATACTAGGTTTTTCATAGATATTTATCTTAGCATATACATAGCCATAAGCATGAAATATAGCCGAGACTATCAAACCATCTCCGAAAAAGACTAAAAACT
>JAUNLC010000021.1:0-14467 GCA_030532465.1 Campylobacter sp.
TTTAATCCTTGCTAGCTTTATCTTTATACGCGCTTAGCGAGTTTTGGCGCTCTTCTAGAAATTGCCCCAGTTTGCGCTTGTTTTCTTCGAAAAAGGCTTCAAAATCATCTTCGCTTTCTATCCTGTCTTCGCCGAATTTATCAAGAAGAACGTTTGAGCTTCCCGTAAGCACCAGATATTTTTTATTCATATGGCTTAAGAGCATGACCTTGTTAAACCTATCAAGCGGCTTTTCATAAAGCACATTAACGCCGCTATTTTTATTTTTGGTAAAAAGGTTGCCGAATTTTAGCGCTTTTGAGTTTGGCGAAGCGGTTTTTGCCTTGATGGTTCTTTTGATGATAAAAAGTGTTATAAGAAGTGCAAAAAGCACACCGATCACCATATAATACCTTACTCCCACCAAACCGTCTTCATCTTGGTAGGCAAGCGGGCTTGGAGCGTTTATCTGCACCCCTTGCAAGCGGTTTTCGTCGGCATTTGCGCTTAAAGACGTCTGCGTAACCCTTACTCTAAGTCCAAAACCGTCAGTTGTTTTTGACGCGGTTACGGCTAGGTTTGAGTTACTTTTTAGGCTTAAAACTACGCTATTTTGCTTTGGTTCTATGTAAATTTCTTGTAAGATTTTGGAATTTATGCTTTTATCAACGGCTTGATCGAAATTTAGCGCATTAAATATAAGCATCGTCATATCGTTTTCGTGCTTTTGAAAGATATTGCCCTCGTAAGGAGCGTCAAAGCTTAGCATGATATCGACGCGATCGCTTCTTTCGTAGATATTATATGTAAGCAAATTTGAGGCTATCAAAGGAGCTATAAAGGCTATGATAGCGATAAAAAACCTCATAACTGCTCTCTTTTGAAGTATTGGATAACCGATTTGGAATCCAAAATTTCATTTATGCGGATGGCTAAATTTTTCTCATAAACCATAACTTCACCTTTGCCGAAAATTCGGTTGTTGATAAAGAGCTCCACGCTTTCGCCCGCCGGTTTTTCAAGGTCGATTACCGAGCCGTTTTCAAGCTTAAGCAGTTCGCGCACGCTAATAGTCGTAGTTCCAAGCTCGGAGATAAAATCTACGCTTATATCCATCAGCTCGTCATAGCTTTTAAAAAGTCCGTTTTTTTCTAAAATTTGCTCTAGCTCTTCGTTCATGCTCTTTTGTATCCTATTTGAAAAGTTCGATTTTTGATCTTGTAAATTCTCTTTTCTTCAAGCTTAACTTTAAAATTTTCTATACGTCCCAGATATTCGGGAGTTCCAAGCTTGTAAGCGCCGTTTTCTCGCTCGTTTAACAAATTTTTAGAGTAACCGACTATCAAATTTGCAACCTCTTTGCAAAGATCGCTTAGATCATCTTCGTTTAGCTCGTCGCTACCTAACAAAACTTTTGCAAAGCGGTTTAAGGTATCTTTTTTAAAATAAAGATAAAAATGAAACTCGCTTTTGCCCTTATAAATCGGTAACGCCGAGCCGTAAAATTCGCCGTTTAGAGTGCTTGCCTCGCTTACTTTGTAGCCTAAAATTTTACTACAAAGATGCTCTACGCCAAGCTTGATAACCTCCATCATCCGCTATCCTTAAAGTGCTAAATAGCCCTAATTATACTTAAAATTTATATAATTTACTATAAATTTAAAAAAGCTTATTGATTTCTTCTATCAATTCTCTGCCGCTAAATTTTGCCGTTAGCTTTACTATCTCGGTGCCTATTATCGCGCCGTCGGCAAAGCTTTTAACCTCGCTAACATCAAAGCTGTTTTTTACGCCAAAGCCAACAGCTACCGGTAAATCACTCTTTTGCTTTAAATTTGAGACTAAATTTTTAAGCCTATCTATGCTCGCACGCTCAGATCCGCTTACGCCGATGGCTCCAAGCGCGTAGATGAAACCTCTGCCGATATTTAAAATTTTATCGATCCTATGAGCCGAGGTTACGCTAACTAAAGGCACCAGATCAAGCCCGAATTTATCGCATAGCGCGCTTATCTCTTCGCACTCTTCGTATGGTAGATCGGGGATGATAAATCCGCTTATGCCGACCTCTTTTGATCTAGCTATAAATTTTTCAGCTCCGTAAGAAAATATGAGGTTATAGTAGATTAGAAAGACAACTGGTTTGTTTATTTTGCCTTTGCACTCACTTAGTATATCAAAGACGGTATCGGTATTTACGCCTTTGGTTACAGCATCAAAGCTAGCTTCGGCTATCAACTTGCCGTCTGCTAAAGGATCGGAATACGGCACTCCAAGCTCAAGCAGATCAATCGCGCTTTGGTCTAAATTTAGCAAAAATTCCTTCGTATGCTCTACGCTTGGATAGCCCGCGACTATGTAGCCGATGTTTGCTTTTTTGCCGCTAAAAGCCTCTTTTATCTTAGCCATAAATCCTTCCTTTCTCGTAGCTCATTACGCTGTTTATATCCTTATCTCCTCTGCCTGAGACATTTACTACGATAGTGCTTTTTTTGCTTAAATTAGGGCAGAGTTTTTCAAGATACGCAAGCGCGTGCGAGCTTTCTATCGCAGGGATTATGCCCTCTAAACGGCTTGTAAGACGAAGCGCGTTTATGCACTCATCATCGCTTATGGGATAGTATTTGGCGCGTTTTATATCATGCAGGTGCGCATGCTCGGGGCCAACTCCCGGGTAGTCAAGCCCTGCCGAGATGCTATGCACGGGAGAGATCATGCCGTAGCTATCTTGCAGCACGATAGTTTTCATGCCGTGAATGATGCCTTCGCGCCCTTTTGTAAGAGTAGCCGCGTGATATGGAGTATCTGCTCCAAGTCCACCCGCTTCTACGCCTATTAAATTTACGCTTTCATCATCTAAAAATCCGCTAAAAATTCCTATCGCATTGCTTCCGCCGCCAACGCAGGCTATGATGTAATCGGCCTTTACGCCATACTCTTTAAGCTGCTCTTTAGTCTCGCGTCCGATCACGCTTTGAAGCTCTCTCACGATCTTTGGATATGGGTGCGGTCCTACGACCGAGCCGATCACGTAAAAGCTGCTTTCTATCTCGTTTACCCACGCTTGGATAGCCGCAGTGGTTGCCTCTTTAAGCGTTTTTAGCCCGTCATGTATGCTTACAACCTTTGCGCCAAGCAGATCCATCCTAAAGGCGTTTAGTTGCTGCCTAGCCACATCGGTTGCGCCCATATACACATCACACTCCAGTCCAAGAAGCGCCGCAGCCGTAGCGGTCGCCACTCCGTGCTGGCCGGCTCCGGTTTCGGCTAAAACTTTCTTTTTACCCATTTTTTTAGCTAGCAGAGCTTGGCCGAGGGCGTTATTTATCTTATGAGCGCCGGTGTGGTTTAAATCCTCGCGTTTTAAGTAAATTTCATGCCCGTAGTGCTCGCTTAAACGCTTTGCGTGATAAAGCGGGCTAGGGCGGCCGACATAGTGCTTTAACAAATCGTCAAGCTCATCTTGAAATTCTTTCGTCTTTGCGATGATGTTATATGCGTTTTCAAGCTCCTCAAGAGCGAACATAACGGTTTCAGGCACGAACTGCCCGCCGAATTTGCCAAAATAAGCTTTAGTGTTCAACGCTTCCTCCTTTGTCTGCTATCTTTAAAATTTCTTTGATTTTGCTTGGGATTTTTATCATGTTTTCATCTTCAACTTTGCTGTTTACGTCGATTATAAGCGGTTTTAGCTTTAGAGCTTCTTTTGCGTTTTCTGTGCCGATACCGCCTGCTAATGCGAAACTAAAAGGCTCTAAATTTTTTAAAATTTCCCAATCAAAACTCGCTCCGTTTCCGCCTAAATTTTCGCCTTTATAGTCATAAAGCGCTAAATCATGCGGTTCGTCTGTAGCGATAAGCTCATCTTTTACGCTTAAAACTTTCCAGACGCTAACTCCAAGATCTTTTAAATTTGCATATAAATTTTGGCTTATCTCTCCGTAAATTTGAGCCGCGTCAAGCCCTGCAAATTCGCAAATTTCCATTATCTCACAGCTGCTTTGCTCGCTTTGTGATGACACGGCGCACTTGCCTGCACTCACAAAAACTCCAACGCATTTTGCGCCGAATTTATGGGCTAAATTCGCTATCTGCCTAGCGGTTTTCATATCTACTTGTCTTGGGCTTTTTGCTAGGATTACGCCGATAAATTTTACTCCTAGCTCAAGCACGCTTCTAGCTTCTTCTTCGCTTTTGATACCGCAAATTTTAAGCTCAGTTTTCATGATTTTGCGCCGATATAATTTTTAAAGTATTCATAAACTCTGCCGCTATCAATCGCCTCTATCACGGTGGCTTTTGCATCCATCGGATTTGAGACGAAATTTGCCGTATAGAGCGCAAACATCGCGTTTAAAACGACTATATCAAATTTCGCTCCTCTTTCCTCGCCTTTTAAAATTTTAACCAAAATTTCGGCGTTTTGCTCAGGCGTACCGCCCTCTATCTCGTTGTGAAACGCCCTTTTAAAGCCAAATTGTTCAGGGGTTACGGAGTATTCGTAAATTTCGCCGTTTTTAAGCTCGATTATCTTTGTCTCATCGCACAAGCTAATTTCATCAAGCCCATCCTCACCGCGCACTACCAGCGCATGCTCGCGCCCAAGCAGCTTTAGAGTCTGCGCGTAGAGTTTTAAAACGGGTTTATGATATACGCCCACCAGTTGGTTTTTAAGCCCCAAATTTGGATTTAACATAGGTCCAAGCACGTTAAATACCGTTCTTATGCCAAGGCGAGCTCTCACCTCCTTAACTTCGGCAACGAGCGGATGGAAAAACGGAGCGTGAAAAAAGGCTAAATTTTTGTTATCTATAAGCTCTCTTAGCGCGCTTAGAGAATTTGAGGCTTGCAAATTTATCTTTTCAAGCACATCAGAGCTACCCGATCTGCTTGAAATCGCTTTATTGCCGTGCTTTGCGACCTTAACTCCAAGACTTGCAAGGATAAACGAAACCGCCGTTGAGATATTTATCGTCTTAAATCCGTCTCCGCCGGTGCCGCATAGATCGATCATCGGCGAGTGGTCGCGGTAGGTTTGGGAATATTTTAGGATGTTTCTAACGAGGCTTGCAAGGCTCTTTGGATAAAGACTCTTTTCGCTAATCAGCACTAAAAGCGCGGCAAGCTGGGTTATCTCATACTCTTTTGAGGCGATTATCGCGCAAATTTGCTCAAAATCCCTATCATCAAGCCCGACGTTATCTTGAAGCTTGATTAAAAAGCGCTTGAAATTCGCAGGTTCGCTCTCTTGCGCTTTGGTTTCGCTTTTAAAATTTATGAAATTTTCGATTATCTTTTTGCCATATTGCGTAAAATAGCTCTCAGGGTGAAACTGGATGCCAAAAATAGGGCGATTAATATCACGAAGCGCCATTATAACGCCGTCATCGCTTACCGCAAGAGCTTTTAAATTCGCAGGCAGCTCATCCACGTAAAGCGAGTGATATCTCATAACCTCAAATTTGCTAGGTAGCCCTTCAAAAAGCGGACTTGCTTCAAGGATATCGATAAAAGAGGTTTTGCCGTGAAATGGCTTTTCAAGACGCTTTATAGCTGCACCGCTTACTAGAGCGATAGCTTGATGTCCAAGGCAGATTCCTAAAATCGGCACGTTTAAATCGCTTTTTAAAATTTCAAGACAAATTCCGCTATCTTTTGGATGTTTTGGGCCCGGACTTAGCACGATTTTGCTTGGATTTAGTCTGCAAATCTCTTCAAGCGTGATCTTGTCGTTTCGCACGCATATGACCTCTTCGCTGCTTATCTCTTTGATGTATTGCTCGACGTTAAAGACGAAGCTATCGTAGTTATCTATCAAAAGTATCATTTATGAATTTCCCTTGCGTTGTTTTTAAAGACGTTTAAAACGGAGGCGCGCTTTTTGCAAATTTCTTTATATTCGTTTTCGCCCACGCTATCTACGACGATGCCCGCACCGGCTTGTATAAACACATCGCTAGAGCCATTTTTAGGCACAAAAACCGCACTTCTTATGAGGATAGCCTGCTGCGCGTCGCCGTTAAAATGCAAAAACCCTATGCCGCCTCCGTATGCGTTGCGTTTGTAGCTTTCAAGCTCAGAGATGATCTCCATAGCGCGAATTTTTGGCGTTCCGCTAAGTGTTCCTGCAGGAAAGACGCTTGCTATAACGTCAAATGAACTTAGATCATCGCGTTTAGTGCCGTAAACGTCGCTTGCCATGTGCATAACGCTTTCGTAAAAGACTACGTGCATAGGATTTTTTACGCTTACGCTTGAGCTTTTTGCCACCCGTCCGATGTCGTTGCGGGCAAGATCGATTAGCATCTTATGCTCGGCTAGCTCTTTTTCGTCGTTGATTAGCTCGTTTTTAAGCCTCTCATCTTCTATGGCGTCCTTGCCGCGACCTCTTGTGCCTGCGATAGGAGCCGCGAAAATTTGAGAGTTTCTTATCTCGCAGACTAGCTCTGGGCTTGAACCCACGATATCGCCGTGCGGAGTGGGGAAGTGAAACATATAAGGGCTTGGATTTGCCTTGCTTAAGAGTTTATAAAACTCAAAGCTATCCATGTCGCTAATTAGCTTCATCTGCTCGCTTAGCACCACTTGAAAAATGTCTCCGTTATATAGATACTCCCTAGCTTTTTGAGTCATATCCAAAAAATGCTCGCGCTCTTTTTGTAAATCGGTGCAAATTTGATAAAAGCTCTCTTTATGGCTTAAATTTGGCTCCTTAACCTCTTTTAAAAAGTCGTAATATCTAGCTTTGTCTCCGTAAAACGTGTAAATTTTACTTGTCTTATCAAAGTGTAGATAGGCTTTTGCGTTTGCGTAGAAAAAGTTTGGAAAATCGTATTGACTGTCTTTAAATTGCGGAATTTTCTCAAAATATCTAACGCTTTCATATCCCAAAACCCCAAAAAGTCCCGCAAAAGGCGCGCCGTGTTTTTGAGATAAAAAATAGCTCTCAAGCCCCGTAAAATCAACCTCGTCACTGCTTATATATTCGCAATCTATGCCTATGATGGCTTGGCTTGTGTCTTCTGCTAAAAAGCTGTTTTTAAATTCTTGTCTTATCGCTTCGTAATAGACAAAAGGCTCTAATAAAAGCATGTTACATCCTAAAAAATAAGTGAGATATTATATGTAAAAAGAGCTTTTATATGCATAAAGGGCTAAATTTTGGGATATAAACCAAGTTTGTTTTTTTGTAAAAAGGAGTAAAATTTAAAGCGGGCAGACCTCAAAAGAGGTCTAAAATTATTTCGTTAAAGCCTTGTGTAAATTCGCTTGAACTCCGCTTAGTTTTTCGACTATATCGCAGTTTTGCACGTTATATCTTTTAGCGATATTTTTGATGTCTTCGTAAGCTACGGTCGTTTTGCCGTCTTGTTTATAGATGAGAAATTTCATAGGCAGCTCAAGTGCGATTTGCGGCTCGCATTTCATCAAAAGAGTGCCGACTTTGGGTGCGCCAAATACAACGACGCTAGTTTCGGTCATCTCAAGACCTGCATCTTTAGCTAGTTTTGAGTGGTTAAACACGTCAAAAAGAGTGATACCTTTTTCTTTTAAGATTTCGCTAAATTTAGCCACCGTCTCATCTACGCTAAGGGCGCTTGTGCCTTTTGTAAGCATATTTTCGCCTGCAAATGCCAGCGAAGCCATAGCCGCTACTGATACAAGTAGTTTTTTCATCTTGATTTCCTTTTTCAATTAGATTGGAGCGTAATTATACTTTAACAAGCTTAATGTTAAAATTCGCCCCAAAGGTTTAAAATGTTTATCGGATATGTGCTTTTAGGTGTTTTAGTAGGTTTTGTTTCGGGATTTTTCGGTATCGGAGGCGGTGCGGTTGTGGTGCCTGCGATGATACTTCTTGGCTATGATATCAAATACGCAATCGGCGTTAGTATCATGCAGATGGTCTTTAGCTCCATCTTTGGGTCGTTTGTAAATTTACGCTCCAAGATGCTTGATCTAAAGCCTGCTTTGGTGCTTGGATTTGGCGGATTTTGCGGAGCTCTTAGCAGCGGATTTATAGTCTCTCATTTTTCTTCTAAATTTTTACTTGGCGCGCTTATCACGGCTCAAAGCATAAATTTAATCAAGCTTTTAAGAACTCCTATAGAGCCAAGCGGAGAGCAAAACGAGTCGCAAATTTTACTATTTTTTGTGGGGCTGATTGTCGGAGCGGTGGCTATTAGCGTAGGTATAGGAGGCTCTGTTTTTGTTATGCCCGCGCTCATCGGGTTTTTAAACTATGATATCAAAAAAGCCGTTAGCACCGGACTATTTTTTGTTGTATTTAGCTCGACCGCGGGTTTTATAAGCCTTGCTTCACATGGTTTGGTGCACTATGAGATAGGAGTTGCTATCGGGCTTGGTTCGCTTTTAGGAGTGTATTTTGGAGTTAAAACCTCGCACGCCATAGATAAAAAGAAGCAAAAATACTGGATGATCGCTCTTATAACGACCATCCTTGTAATTACGATTAGAAAATTTTTAGCAGCCTAAATTTCTGCTAGTTAAGCGTAAATAGCGTGTTTTTGCCGTCTTGATAGCTTAAGATATTCATCACGCCGTCTTTAAAGAATATACTTCTTGCGTTTTTGATCTCGCTTGGAAACGCTATCGTTTTTACCACCTCTTCGGCTTTTGGATCGATTACCGCGATTACGTTGTGATTTTTGCTAAGCGCGTAGATAAACCCATCTTTGTAAGTCATCGAAGTTACGTAAAGATCGCCAAGAGTTTTACCCTCTTTTAAATTTGCGCTTGGAGTAAATTCGCCCGAAAGCGTGCGGTCGCTTAACATAACCTTTGAGATAACGAATTTCTTTTGGTCTTTATTGTTTGGCACGGTTGCAAGATATGCGTATTTACCGTCTGTAGTGATACTTGCGATGTGGTGGAATTTGGCTCTTACGGTGTCAATTCTTCCACGTCCTAAGCCTTTGCCCTGACCTTCAAATTTGTCGTTTCCTCTTACGAAATCGGCATATTGAAGCGCTTCGTCGGCGTTTGGATTTTTCGCAAATCTTAAAAGAGTTTTGTTTGAGCCCATCAGCATATAATTTTTCTCCATAAACGGTATCACGCCGATGATCGGATCAACCGTTGCCGCAAAATAAGGATCCATCTCAAAATCGCTCATGACTTTGAAATTTTCATCCATAAAGAAAACTTCCCATTTTGAACTTGCTACAAATTCGCCGTGGATGAAATCAAGCGAGTTTATCGGTTTGTTAAACTCAAGCTCTTTTTTAGAAGCGATTTGTAAGCTCTCGTCGATGTTTAACGGAGCGTTGTTTGAGTCGTTGTCAAATTTTATGCCGAGTTTTTCGCTTGCCGGAGCGAATGCGTAATCAGGCGCTTTTACGTCTCTTTTGCCAAGGAAGGATATCGTATTCCAGTGCTTTTTATAGCCGTTGTCGGTCCAAATGATATATTTTGGATTTAACGTAAAACGAACAGGATCTCCTTGTCCGTAATACGGCGGAATTCCGGTGCTAACAAAGGCTTGAAATACGTTTGAAGCTACGATAAAAGCTGAAATCACAAACGCATAAAGAGCGGGCTTTGAAAGTCTTCTGATGCTCTCTCCGTCAAGCTCGTCCTCAAATGCGCTAAATTTTGGCGCGAACAAAAATATAACGCCAAGAATCAGCACTACCGCCCAAAATACGACTTCCGCCCAAAAATAGGTGTGAATTCCAAATATCGCAAGACCGAATCCTTGATCAAGATCGCGGTGAGCGTGTATGCCGTAGTGCGCAAACGACTGCCACAAGCCAAAGCCCGCCATGATCAAAATCATTGCAAGATATCTTGCTTTCATCCCGTATCTAACGATAAAAAACGCCATAACTCCGATAAATATCATCGCCTCTCTTTGACCCCAGCAAAGCGTGCAAGGGCTGTCTTTAAGCACGTATCCGAAGTATAAATTCGCAATTCCAACCGGAAGTAAAATGATTAAAAATCCCGCTAAACACATGAGTGCGTAGAAAAATTTAGCTTTTTTGATCTCTTGAATTCTCATTTTGCCTCCTTATAGGTTGATAGTCGTAAGCAAAGCGCCCGACTTGTGACCGATATAAAGATACATCATAAATAGCCAAGAGACTACGACTAGCCCGAAAGCGAGTTTCTCCTTTTCGGGTTTTTTGATGATAATTATCATAGCGATTAATATCATCAGAAGTTGTAAAAACTCCATATTTTCTCCTTTGGTTTTTATTTAGTTTTTTTAAACAAGGCGATTTTAACGAAGTAAGCTTTAAAATAAAATATAATTTTTATATTTTAATGATATTTAATTTATGAAGTTTATTTATAGTAAGTTTTAGATTTTTGATAAATTTGGCAGGAATTTTTACCTTCCTGCCGAATAAATTTAGAAATTTTCAAACATATAAGCTTGGGTTAGCTTGTTTTCAAGATCTTTAATGTAATCTCGCACGGCTTTATCAAATTCTTTTTTAGTTTGCGTTTTTATAACCGAATCGTCGCTTATCATCGTAAAGCTCAACCCCCGTTCTTTAGCGAATTTCGTCGTTTGATTAATGATATCTTCAAGGCTGTTTTTACCGTTAAATTTAAGCGCGATAAAGGCGTCGAAATTTGAGAAATTCATCTTGTTATTTAATGCGTCCGACATCAAAATAACAGGCTCATCTTCACCGCTAAAATACTCAAAATACCCTCTTGCTCGCTCTTTGAGCCTTGTTTTGCCGACTTCGTAAGTAATTTTTGGTTTTTCATAAGTGCCAAGCAATGAGCAATCAGTCGCCAAAATTTCCATAAAGCCCATATAAGCGGACTTTATCGCATTTTCATCATCATCTAGCAAGGCGGCTACTTGAGCGAAATTTATGCTTGCGGGATAAACTTCGCTAAAGACTTGATAAAGCCAGTTGTAATGCGGTTTCATCGGCTGATTTTTTAAATTTTTAAAATTTCCGTCTTTATCTTTGAAAAAATTTGCGGCGATATAGACTTTATTAAGCTCGCTTGGTCCGATATCCACGTGAAAATCCTTGCCCATAAGCTCTTTATGCACTATCAAACTTTTTCTAAAAACTTTATTTGTAAAAAAATCAATCGCCTGCTCTTTGTCTATCCTGTCTTTAAAATTTGCGTTAATGTATTCGTCAAAGCCCTCTAAGCCAAGATCGGCTTTGAATACGTCGTCAAGATTTACGTCGCTTAAGTAGGCAAGCCCTTCGTCATCAAGCCTCTTTGCAAAATCCTTAAAGTAGATCGGATCGTTAAAAATTTCCAAATACTCATGCACGATATAAGAGTCTGATTTTACCTGTTCGATACCTTCGATGTGTTCAAGCAACAACTCAGCATTCATAAAATCAGCCTTTACTTCATCTTTGGTGCAAAATTTCATATACTCCTTAAATACGTTAAGCAGCTCTTTTGCTTTGTTCGCTCTTATGATTTCGCCCTCGTTTTCAAGCTCTTTAGTGCCAAATATCAAAAAATCCCTGATGATATCTTTTATCTTCCAGCCCGGATAGACGTTATAACTTACGTATGCTATGCCGTTTGGACTAAGCAGTTTTTTGACGGTTTTTAGTATCGCCTCTTTGACGGTATCGGGCACCCAACTATAAACTCCGTGGCAGATTATATAGTCGAATTTCCCAAATTCTTTCACATCCTCATCGCTTAGTTCGCATATATCCTTTTGGATAAATTTTATATTATCCACGCGCATGCTTTTTGCAAGCTCTTTCGCTTTGTTTATCTGAACCTCGCTTAGATCGATTCCTACGACTTTTGCGTCAGGGTTTGCTATGGCAAAAGGAAATAAATTTCCACCGTAGCTGCATCCGATCTCTAAAACTTTAGCCTCTTTGCTGCTTGGAGGATTAAACGATAAAAAAGCCGCGATAGCCTCTATGCGAGTGGGCGAACATTCTGGAAATGAGCTTGAGAAATAGGGGAGATTGTCATAAGATGTTTGAATTTCGTTCATTAAAACCGCCTTAAATTATGTAAATTTTTGATAAATTTATCATACATTAGAACTTATTAAATACAAGTAAAATTTAACCGTATAAATTAATAAAAATTTCTCATTTAAACTAGCCAAATTTAAGATCAAACACCGCAGTTGCGATAAACATTACGACTAAGGTTATTAAAAAAGCCCCAATGATATTTAGCCAAATTCCTGTTTTTATCATTGAGCTGATTTTTACGTATCCCGAGCCGTAAGCAATAGCATTTGGCGGAGTAGCTACAGGCAGCATAAATGCAAATGTCGCAGCCATCGCAACCGGGATAGTAAATATCATCACATTTGCTCCGCCATAGCCAAGCCCTATGCTAACTCCTGCGATAACGGGTAAAAATGCGGCTGCCGTAGCGGTGTTTGAGGTGATTTCGGTTAAAAATATCACTAAAAACACTATGGCTAAAATGATAACCGCGATAGGCAAAGCGCCAAGGGCGGAGACTTGATGACCTATCCAAAGCGAGAGCCCCGTTTTGCTAAATTGCGCCGAGAGCGAGAGTCCGCCGCCAAATAGTATCAAGATATCCCACGGAAGCTTTTTAGCGCTATTCCAGTCCATAAGCCTTTCTCCGCTTCTGTTTGCGGGGATTATAAATAGCAATACCGCCGTGCTCATCGCGATAATCGCGTCTAAATTTGAGATTTTTATCTGGTAGGATTTTAAGATAAATCCAAGCGATATCCAGCACGTAGCGGCGCAAACAAAGACAATCGCAACAAGAATTTCGGGCAAGCTAATTCTTCCTAGTTTATCTAACTCCTGCTTGATGACATGCTTTCCGTTTGGAATTTCGCTAATTTCGGGTTTAAAGAGCAGATAAACCAACAAAAACCAGCAGATCGCAAGCATCGTTATACTAAGCGGCACTCCAACCAGCATCCACTGGAAAAATCCTATCTCGATACCGAATTCATTCTTCATGTAAGCGACTAAAAGGGCATTTGGCGGAGTTCCTATGATAGTGCCTACAGAGCCTATCGAAGCCGAATATGCAATGCCTAGCATTAAGGCGATACCGAAATTTGAGCTGTAGGCAGTTGTTTTATCTTTGATCTCTTTTACTATATCTCGCCCCTTGTGAAAGGCGGTGTTGATGATACCTCCTTGCACCCCCTTTCTTGAAATTTCATCTAAATTTTCAACATCCTCGGCTACGCTAAAGGTCCATTTTTTAGTGGTTAAGCGATCTACTAAGTGCAATACGCTAAGTCCAACTGGAAGCATCATGATCGCGGTTGCGGTGTTGCTAACCCACATCGATAAAAATCCCGTAGCTATCATAAATCCCGCAACCAAGCGTCTGGGGCTGGTGCCTACTACAAGAACTATGCCAAGGGCTATTCTAGTGTGTAAATTCCATCTTTGCATAGCTAAAGCCAGCACAAATCCGCCCATAAAAAGATAGATCGTATCTGAAGCGTAAGGAGCCGCAACCGTTCTAAAATCATCCACTCCAAGTATCGGAAACAAAACCATAGGCATTAAAGCCGTAGCGGGCAGCGCTATGGCCTCGGTCATCCACCATATAGCCATAAGCGTAGCTACGGCGGCTGCCATAGGCATGGCGCTTACATTTAAGCTTTTACCTTTTGCGGCGGCTATAGCTATATCTCCTGCGGTGCTTGGGAAAAATTTATATACTAAAAAAGAAAATATCACCCCGCATACCAGACCTATTAACTCTACTCTATTTGTCCTTCTGTCGATAGGAATGTTTGGATTTGACATAAAAACTCCTAGATATTAAAGATGAACTTTTTATGATAGCGATAAAAAGCTTATAACTTAAAGATATCTTTTTTAGCAAATTTAATTTTTAAATATTATGTTAATAAATGTAACAGGCGATTGGTTAAAGTGATTTTGATATAATGAGAGATTTTAAACTGAAATTTGGACTTAAAAATGCAAAATATTAACACGAACGACACTATCAAAATCACGGGCGCTAGAGAGCACAACTTAAAAAACATAAATTTAGAAATTCCAAAAAACAAATTAGTAGTTTTTACGGGACTTAGCGGCTCGGGTAAGAGCACGCTAGCTTTTGATACGCTTTATGCGGAGGGACAAAGACGATATATAGAGAGCTTATCTGCTTATGCAAGGCAGTTTTTGGATCGCGTCGGAAAGCCCGATGTCGATAAGATCGAAGGTCTTACTCCCGCAATCGCCATAGATCAAAAGACCACAAGCAAAAATCCCCGCTCGACGGTCGGCACGATAACCGAAATTTATGATTATCTGCGGTTGCTTTACGCACGTGTTGGGATTCAGCATTGTCATAAGTGCGGAAAACCTATCTCAAAGATGAGCGCAAGCGATATCATAAATGAAATTTCAAAGCTTCCCAATGGAGCCAAGATCATCATCTACGCTCCTTTGGTACGCGAGAAGAAAGGCACTTGGGCGGATTTAATTGAAAATTTGCGTTCAAAGGGCTTTGTTAGAGCGCAGATTGACGGCGTTAC
>JAUNLC010000021.1:14567-29514 GCA_030532465.1 Campylobacter sp.
CTTGGAATTCGCTACAGTCTTGATATTAGTAAGGTGATAGACGAGGAAAAAAGCGTGGAAAACGGCGCTATCAAGCTACTTTACGGCTACAACATGAGTTATTATTACAAATTTTCGCTTGCCTTTTGCGAACAAAACGGTATCGACGTTAAAAAGCCCTATTATGAGCTTAGCGAGGACGAGAAAAGGCTTGTTCTGTATGGCAATGCAAAAGAGGTGGAGTTTTTTTGGAAGCGTCATAAACTATTGCGTAAATTTGAAGGCGCGGTTAAGATCAGCTACGATCTGCTTAAGGACTACAAAGATTTTGATGAGTATATGAGCGAGCGCATCTGCTCAAACTGCGGCGGACACAGGCTTAGACCGCAATCTTTATCGGTTAAGGTTGCAGGGCTTGGGATCGGTGAAATTTTAGATATGAGTATCGAAAACTGCGTCGCGTTTTTTTCGGATGAAGCTAAATTTAGCTACTTAAACGAGCAAGACGCTATGATCGCAGCTCCTATTTTAAAAGAGATAAACGAGCGGCTTTACTTTCTTTACGACGTTGGGCTTGGATATCTATCCTTGGGGCGTGATGCGCGCACGATAAGCGGCGGCGAGGCGCAAAGGATCCGTATAGCAAGCCAGATAGGAAGCGGGCTAAGCGGTGTTATGTATGTGCTTGACGAGCCAAGTATCGGACTTCATGAGCGCGACACTTTAAAGCTTATCAAGACGCTTAGAAATTTAGAGGCCAAAGGCAACTCCGTAATCGTCGTGGAGCATGATAAAAAGACGATCAAAGAGGCTGATTTTATCGTGGATATCGGAGCGGGTGCGGGCAAATTCGGCGGAGAGATAATTTACGCGGGAGATGTTAAAAACCTGCTTAAAACTAGCACGCTAACGGCGCAGTATCTAAACGGGCAGCGCGAGATAAACTATCAAAAAAACCGCAAGCAAGAAAGCTGGCTTGAAATTTCAAACGTAAATATCAACAATATCTCAAATTTAAGCGCAAAATTTCCGCTTAGAAATTTAGTCGGTATCACGGGGGTTTCAGGCTCAGGCAAGAGCTCGCTCGTGCTTCAAACTCTTTTGCCTGAGGCGCAAGAGCAGCTAAATAGAGCCAGAAAAGTAAAAAAGGTTGCAGGGGTAAATTTAAGCGGACTTGAAAATTTAGATAAGGTTATCTACCTTGATCAAAGCCCTATAGGCCGCACTCCACGCTCAAACCCCGCAACCTATACGGGTGTGATGGACGAGATAAGAAGCCTCTTTGCGCAGACAAAAGAGGCGAAGCTAAGAGGCTATAAGATCGGGCGATTTAGCTTTAACGTCAAGGGCGGCAGGTGCGAAAAGTGCGGCGGAGAGGGCGAGATAAAGATAGAGATGCACTTCTTGCCCGACGTAACGGTAGTTTGCGATGCTTGCAACGGCTCAAGATATAACGCTCAGACTTTGGAAATTTTATACAAAGGCAAAAGTATCGCCGATGTGTTAAACATGAGCATAGACGAAGCGATAGAGTTTTTTAAGGCGGTGCCAAAGATCGCCTCTAAGCTTAAGACGTTGCAAGATGTTGGGCTTGGCTACATCACGCTTGGGCAAAATGCGACCACCTTAAGCGGTGGCGAGGCGCAACGCGTGAAGCTCTCAAAGGAGCTAAGCAGAAGCGATACGGGAAATACCCTTTATATCCTTGATGAGCCTACGACGGGGCTTCATTTTGCCGATGTGGATCGCTTGACAAATGTGCTTCATCACTTGGTTGAGCTTGGAAATTCGGTCTTTGTGATCGAGCACAATATGGACGTGATTAAAAATTGCGATTATATCATCGACATGGGACCTGAAGGAGGTAGCAAAGGCGGCAAGATCATAGCTAGCGGAAGCGTTAAAGAGGTGGCTAAAAATCATAAAAAAACGGGCTCTTATACGGGTAAATTTTTAGCCGAGGAGCTTGAGGAGATGAAGGCTAAAAAGGGCAAAAAAGATGCAAAAAGCGACTGATGAGTATCTACAAATTTGCAAGCGCATACTAAGCGCAGCAAGCAAGCAGGCTAGTAAAGAGGATTTTATCGCCCAAATCATAAATAATATCTCGTTTAGACACACAAAAGAGCTTTATGAAATTTGGTTTAAGCAGTGCCTTGAAAAGCGCGATCTTCAGGGCTTAAATAGCCTTATATTTCAGCAAAACCGCTTGGAGCTAATACCAGGAAGCGCAAGCGGGTATGATCACTGTATTAGATTTTTAAAACTGCTAAATAGCGTTGCGTGTGGCGATTTTGAAACCATTAAGCAAATTATCCCGCCCGATATCGTAGTTAGCAAAAACGGCTATACGCTACTACGTGTAGGTATAAATTTGTTCTTTGCGATGTGGTATAAGGATGAAGTTAGGCTTGAGGCGGCGTTAAAGGCGGCAAGTAAATTTATAAACTCAAAAAAGCCTGCAAACGAAAGAGCCCAAATCGCCGCTATAGTAGGAATTTGCGATAGTGACGCAGAGGCGGTAAGCGAGAATTTACAAGCCTTTTGTGCGGGGTATAATAAAACCGACGTTTTGCCTTACAAAAAGCTGCTTTGCATGCCTGCACACGGCATCTACTGCCTTGCGAAAATTTTGCTTGATGAGGAAATTTTTAGTCAAATCAAGATGCCAAAACATCAAAATTTCTCTTGCGAATTTGCCGTTTGGCGAAACGAAAATCAAAACCCCGAGCTAAATTTATACTTTACCTATCCGAAAGAGCTTGAAATTTTTAACCGAATTTTTATGCATTTGCCCGTTAAAAGCATGCTTCATCAGCCATATAAAGATGTCGAGCGAATTCCGTGCCGGTATATGGATGAAAATGCGATGGTAGCGGCTCTTGCAAAGCAGATCGCAGCCGAGTTAAAGAGCGATGATAGGCGTTAGAATTTGTTTAGATAACCGATATATTTTATAGGAGTTTGAAATGCGTAGTTTAACCGATTTGCAAACGGATAAGGTCTTAAATTTACGGCTTGAGGATAACGTGCTAATAAGCCAAAGCGGTAAATTAGGCAAGCTAAAAGAAACTTCCAAAGAGTTTTCCTCGAAGAACGAGGCTAAAAAAGCGCTTGTTAAAAAGGAGTGGGAGGCGCTTAAAAAGGGCTTTGTCTTAAGAAATTTAAACGCTAAAAAAGGCGAAGCGACGCTGCATAAATTTATAGGCGGCGGATATACGGGCGCGCTTGCTTTTGAAAGCATAGGAGATGAAATTTTTATCTACAAAAGCTCAAACCAAAGCGATTATTTGGCGGTTATCGATAAGTTGGGTAAAAATTTGCGTGAGATAGCTTTACCAAAGCCGCTTGCTTGGAGCATAAACAGACAAAATGAAAATTTGCTGATGGATTTGGATCATGATATTTTTAGATACGAGATAAAGCAAAATTCTTTTAAAAATTTAAGCGAAATTCTTTCTTGCGATGATGAAGATAAGAGCGTTTTTATGGGTTTTGCCGATAGTAAGAAGGATAAAATCGTAATCTTATCCAGGGGTAAAATTTTTATAACGAATTTAAAAGATGAAATTTTACTAACGAGAGATTACAAAACTACTACCATAAACGGCAAAATTCCGTTTTGTGCCGCAGTTAGCGCGGATGCAAGCTTGCTAGCTCTTCATACGAATTTAAACGAAATAAAGCTCATCGATACTAAAAGCGGGAAGGTTGTGAGTGAAATTTCTACTAGATTTAAGCGGATTGAGCATATGAAATTTGTGCGAGAGGATAAATTTATCGTCTTTGTGGCTCGTGATGAGTTTATAAGAACTAAGGTTGTTTGCGTAAAAATAGATAGCGGCGATGAGGTGCAAAGCATAAGTGCGAATTTAGAGGAGATAACCTCGATTTGCGTTAGCGATGAAGGCGATAGATTAGCCGTGATAGACGGGCTTAGAGCTTATGTTTTTAGCGCGTTAAATTTCAAGGAGCTGTTAAATTTCGAGTTGGAGCATATAGTTAAGAGTTGCGAGGCTAAATTTATAGACGGAAATTTAGGCGTTCGCACCGATTACGGCTGCTTTAGTATCTATAAAATTTAGAAACGGACTTTAAAAATGCGATTAAAAATACAAAAGCCTAGAAACGAAGACGAATTCGTAAATTTATACGGCGATGTATCCGAAGCCATCAATGCTATGGATAAGAACTTTCATGATTATATGCTTGAGCCAAACATTATGGACGATAAGGATTTTGAGGAGATCGCGGAATTTTTAAATTCATATTACGCCGAGGTTAGAGGTATGAATTTACAAATTGTGAGTGAAGACGACCGATCTTGGGAGATTGAGATATCATGAGGCTTTGGACGATTAGCCCTGTTTATCTGGACGCAAAAGGTCTTGTCGCACTTTGGAGAGAGGCGCTTTTGGCAAAGCACGTTTTAAAGGGGCTTACAAAGGGGTATAAAAACCATCCGCAACTTGATAGATTTTACGCGCACAAATACCCCAAAGAGCTTATAAATGCCTATTTAAAGGAGGTTTATGACGAGGCCTCAAAAAGAGGTTATAAATTTGATAAAGCCAAGATAGATAGCTTTAGTAACGAGCTTGAGCCGGTGCAAGTTACCAGCGGTCAGATAAGCTACGAATTTGCGTTTTTGCAAGATAAATTAAAGGCGAGAGATACCGCGATGTATGAGCGAAATTTGAGTGTGAGCGAAGTTGGGATAATGAGTATTTTTAAAGCTGTAAATGGAGATGTCGAGCCGTGGGAAAAGATAAAGAGTTAAAACAGACGCAGCGCAAAGGCGCAAGAGCCCTCAAGGATATCCCTGCGGAAATTTTACAAAAGCTAAATTCAGGCGAGATAGAGAGTGCAAATTTAACCGAGTGGCTGGCGATCGATCAGAAAATTTTGCTTTCAAATTTGCTTAATGAGATCGCCCAACCTAACTATCTTGATGAAATTTTAAATCGCATTAAAAACCTTAAAAAACAGAGCGTAAATAGCATAAACGAAACCATAGGCAAGGCTCTTTTTGAGCTTGCAAACGGCGAGGACGGAAGAGAAATTTTAAACGCCGTAAGCGCTCATAGATCGGATATGGTGCGCTGCTGGGCGGCTTATATGACGGCTTGTGATGAGAGTCTTGATATAAGCGCTACTCTTAACGCCATAAGAGTATTTGCCGCGGACTCTCACTTTGGCGTTAGAGAGATCGCTTGGCTTTGGGTGAGAGGTAAAATCATCTCAAATTTGGACGAAAGCGTAAAAATTCTCTCAAAATTTGCGCTTGATGAAGACGCTAATATCAGGCGATTTGCAAGCGAGGCTACAAGACCTCGCGGAGTTTGGTGCGAGCATATAAACACACTCAAAGCTGAGCCTTGGCGCGCACTAGCCATACTTGAGCCGCTTAAAAGCGATAGCTCAAAATATGTGCAAGATAGCGTGGCAAATTGGCTAAACGACGCGAGCAAAACGCAAGCTGAATTTGTGCGTGAAATTTGCTCTAAGTGGAGTGAGCAAAGCAAGAGCAAGCAGACCGCATATATCCTAAAAAGAGCGCTTAGAACGCTAAATAAAAACTTAGGTCTTTAAAAAATTTGTTTGCATTACGTAAATTTTAGTAGTGTAAAATTCATCTTTAGATATCAATCCTAGCAATTCATCAAAGGAGCTTTATGAGTAAATATAAAACCTCACCGTGGTCAGTCGGAGAAAGCTTTGATAGTCCTGATGGAAAATTTACGCTCTCATATTTTGCTCGCAGCGAAATTGCGATGGGTGGTCCAAGCGTGGGCGAAACTTGGCTATTTGATAAAGAGGGTAGATGTAAGATGCTTGAAGACGGCACTGCTTCAGCTATCATATGGTCTGATGACTCAAAGTATCTTGCCTATGCCAAGTGGGGCGAGGCAAACTCTCAAGATATCATTATGATAAGGCTTGAAGATATGGCTATAAAGCAGACTGAAGGTGAGTCAATGATGATATTTGAAAGCTTTGATAGCGGAATTTTAAAGCTTTTTTACGACCATGAAAGAAATAGGCGAATTTTAGGCGATCGCTACGTGCCAAAAGAAGAGATTGTCGTAAATGCCCCCGAGCTCTTTGCAAATGAGCCTATGGGTGAAAAAATGCAGCTTAAAATTCCTTCGCCGTGGAGTTATTATATCAAGACGCAAAGTCCTAACGGTAAATTTACGCTTGAGTATGTAAGGTATGATGGGCATAGAAGTATGCGCGGCAGAGTCTATCTAAGCGGGGAAGGGATGGCGCGAAGAAAGCTCGAAGATAATGCTAAAGGCGCCATTATGTTCTCTAGTGACTCCAGATATCTTGCATATGTGAAGCGAGTGGGAAATGCTAAAAAGATTATTATCATGCGCCTTAGCGATATGAAAAAAGTGGAGGAAGGTGGCACATATTGCTTCGAAACGATGTTTGAGAGCTTTGAAGGGGGAATTTTAAAAGTTGATTATCCGTTTGGGTATAAGCATGATGATAAAATTCGTTTAAATGCCGATGATCTTTTTAAAAGGCTTGATAAAAGATCTGATATGGAGTGTATAAAGGAGTTTAGGATCAAAAACTATCCTTTTAAGAATACTCCTATTGTTAGAGTATTTGACGAGTATTTTACCTATCTTATCTTTGAAGAATTTCCTATGAATGACGAGAGGTATTTTAGCGCACAAGAGGAAGAGTATTTTGCATACAGGATATCGCGATTGCTTAATGTGCGAGTAGATGAGGAGGAGGATGGTAAGCTTTTTGTGATCTATTCTAATGACTTAGGGCTGGCTGAAAAACTCGTGAGATTTTTGGAGTTTAGAAAGAGAAGATGGATAGACGCTACTTCCGTACTGGCACATGGTGGTGAACTATTTTGTTTTGAAGAAGCAAAGTATCTATTTGATAAGATACATTGGAAGTATAAAAGTCATTATTTTAAGCTTTTATTCGGAGATTCGTTTTTGCGGTTTGGCAGGACTGAAAATAGCGAAATTTTAAGAGCGGAAATTTTGCTTAATAGCGATGATAATATAGTTGCGACTAAAGAAGTTTCTAAAAAAGAGGCTTTAAAACTCATCGAATACTATTTCGAGCATGACGATGTGGGCGATATCTCTGGCTTTAAGATCGAGAGTTTAACTAGTATAAAGGATATAAAGCAGTTTCAGACAAGAAACATGAAGATGTTTGGTTTGATATGCGCAGCAGCCTTTGTCTTTGGTGTAGGATATATCTTGTGGGACTTTTATGGGTAAATTTTAGGAGATAAATATGAAAGCAGAACCTACAAAAGAGCAAAAGGAGCTTTTTAGCAAGCTAACGCCGATACTTGGCGTAAGCTCAAAAGCCGTTAGATACTTCGACGAAGATGAAACAAACAGCATATTCATCATAGATTGCGCCGATCCTACCGATAAGGAAGTTATATTTTACGGCACTATGGGACTAATGAATTACCCCGTAAAGGGCAAAAGATATGAAATTTTAACGGCGGGATTTAGCAGATATAAAGAGGTTGCAAATATCCTAAGCAGTTGCGCCTTTTTCGTGATGAAAAACGGCTGGGAGTGCACATATGCAAATGTCTTTGAGAGGTTGGTTGAGATGTATTACGAAGATAGGGATATGAAGCATATATTATTTGCAAGGCCCTATATCTGGGAAGATAAACTTGAAGATTTTAAGGTCGGCAAAGAGCCTATAGAGTTTGTTTTGGCCGTGCCCATATCTCAAAAGGAGTTAGAATACAAAATGAACTTCGGCATGGACGCTTTAGAGGATCTGTTTGAGGAAAAGGGAGTTGATATCTGCGACATCGATCGCAAGTCGGTAGTATAAATTCGGATATGAAAATTTCAAAATTTAAAGATCAGCTTTTTATTATCGCGGTAGGCGTCTTGCTTTTGATCGTTTGGATGGCTCTTGAAATTTATATAGGCAAAACGCAGGATATGTTTTACGCCACGGTTCTTAATGCGTGCTTTTTTATAGTTTTTATGCTTTTACCCATTATGATCGCGGCTAAATTCAGAGACAAAATCGCAAATTTAAAAGGGTTAAAGTATCTTGTGTATGTTATTTGCTCTCATGCCTTGCTTGTGGCGCTTATATTTTTAAGTATGAAATTTAGCGTGCTTGCAGAGTTTATTAGGCACGTAAGGCTCGGTCGCAGCGGGGGCGTAGAAGCGGCAGTTGTTTTGCTGTTTGTGCCGGCGACGCTTAGCTTGCTTCCGTGCTATTTTGCTATAAACGAAACCGAGCAAGCGGATATCGAGATAAAGCTAAAGGCGATAGCGATTTTTATCTTAAATTTTATCGTTACGCTCATCTATGCTTTTTATATAGATTATCTAGTTAGAAACGGAATTTTAAATTTTTCATAAAAGGCGCGCCGTGTCGTCGTTTCAAGGTCTGGAGGATTTGTGAACGCTAATCAAATAAAAACAGTCAAATTTCGCTACAACCGCTTTAACGGCACAATTGGTTTAGTGCTGCTTTTGGGATTTTTTGGATTGTAGGAATTTTTTTAAACTCAGCTCTTTTAAATCTCTTAGAGCTTCAAAGCGGTACCGATACTATCCCTACCGGAAAGCTACCTGCTTTTTGGCAGAGTCGTCCGGTGCTTGCTTTGGCTGTTTCGTTTTTGCCGTTTTTGCTTTGGATGATCGTTGCCGTATGGCTGGCTTGCTTTTGGTTTTTGATAGACGCCAAGGCAAGAGCGGAAATTTATGACGGATACGCGCTTTTGTATCTTGGAAGCAAGGTTATCCGCATAGAAAATTCCGCCGATATAAACTATACGCTTCACGGCAAAAGCGTAGCTTACGAGATACGAAATAAAGATAAAATATACTACCTAACCGAGTCTTTGCAAGAACTTTACGAGAAAAAATCCGCAAAAGATAAAGATAGCCCGAAAATTCCTTCTTCACTCAACGAAGCTATGGATGAGATTATCTGCGCCGTTTATTAAATTTTTAAAAGTGCTAATTAGCTAAGTGCGCCGCTTAAAATTTAGCTGCCGATAAAACGGCTAAATTCTTATATCCATCGCATGAGGGCGTTTGCTAAGTCCCGGCATCAGCATAACTCCACCGCTTATAACCACGATAAATCCCGCTCCCGCGCGAAGTTCAAGGCGATCAACTTCAAAGCTAAAATTTCTGGCTCTGCCTAAGGCTTTTGGATCGGAGCTAAAGCTGTATTGAGTTTTGGCGATACAAACAGGCAAATTTGCGTATCCCAGAGCTCTTATTTTATCTATATCATCAAGTGCGCTTTGGCTAAATTTAACCTCTTTTGCGCCGTAAATTTTAAGAGCTATCTTTTCTATCTTTTCTTGCACGTCATCATCTTTTTCGTATGTGAAATTTATCTTTGGCGCTTCTTTAAACTCAAGCGCTTTTTTAGCTAGATCGATCGCTCCTTCGCCGCCTTTGCTAAAGCACTCGCAAACGCTAAATTTCACCCCTTGCTCATCGCAAATTTTAGCTATCAAATCAAGCTCGTCACTGCTATCGCTTGCAAATAAATTTAGAGCGACCACGACATTTTGGTTGAAATTTTTTAAATTTTCGATGTGGCCTTTGAGATTTTCGCTACCCTTTTTTAAAGCCTCTAAATTCGGCTTTGATATCTCCTCTTTGTTAGCGCCTCCGTTATATTTAAGCGATCTTATGGTCGTTACAAGCACGACCGCGGTCGGCGCTATGCCCGTTAATGCGCACTTGATATCAAGAAATTTTTGCGCTCCAAGCTCCGCGCCAAATCCCGCTTCGGTCACTACGAAATCAGCCAAATTTAAAGCGGTCTTGGTAGCTATAACGCTATTGCAGCCGTGAGCTATGTTTGCAAAAGGGCCCGCATGCATGAGTACGGGCGTGCCTTCAAGAGTTTGGATCAAATTTGGCTTTATCGCCTCTTTAAGCAGCAGGCAAACCGCGTCCACGCACTCAAGATCCGCGCAGGTTACGGGCTTGTTATCCTTATCGTAAGCAACTATCATGCGCCCGACTCGCTCTTTTAGGTCGTTCATATCACTTGCAAGGCAGACTATCGCCATGATCTCGCTTGCGGCCGTTATGATAAATCCATCTTCTCTGTTTACTTTGCTTGTTTTATCAAGCCCTACCGTTATGCGCCTTAAAGCTCTGTCGTTCATGTCAAGACAGCGTTTGTGCGTGATCTTGCTTGGATCTATGTGAAGCGGATTTTCGTGATGAAAGCTGTTATCTATCATGGCTGAGATAAGGTTGTTTGCCGAAGTTATGGCGTGAAAGTCGCCCGTAAAGTGCAAATTTATATCCTCACTTGGCGCAACTTGAGCGTATCCTCCGCCCGTAGCTCCGCCTTTTATGCCAAATACGGGTCCAAGGCTTGGCTCTCTAAGCGCGGCGCAGACTTTTTTATCAAGCCTGCTTAAAGCGTCGCTAAGTCCGATGGTTACGGTTGTTTTGCCCTCGCCAAAGGGAGTCGGGTTTGTAGCTGTTACTAGGATCAAATTTGAGTTGCTAGAGGCTAAATTCGAAGTTACTTTAGCCTTAAATTTGCCAAAAAGCTCTAAATTTTCTTCGGTTAAATTTAGCTTTTTAGCCACCTCTTTGATGTTTTTTAAATTTGCCTTTTTCTCTATCTCGTGATCGTTTAGCACGCGCTTCCTTTAGTTTTTGTATTTATTCAAGGCAAAATTTATCAAAAAGAGATAAAAATTTTGATTAAATTTACTTGCAAATTTAAATTTCTCCAAGGAAAAGCCATGCAGTATATAAATGTCTTGTTGTTTGATGACTACACTAGCCTTGACGCTTTGGGACCTGTCGAGGTGTTTTCAAGGCTTAAGGAAGATTATGAGATAGAGTATTTTCGCTTGAGGGCAAAGCGGTTAAAAGCTCGTTAAATACGCAAATTTTAACTCAAAAGCCAAGCGAGATAAAAAGTCATGATATCTTGCTGGTGCCGGGCGGATTTGCGACAAGAACTCTCATAAATGATAAAAAATTTTTAAGCGAGCTAGAAAATTTGGCTCAAAAGAGCAAATTTGTGCTAAGTATCTGCACCGGCTCTGTTTTGCTCGCTTGTGCGGGATGTCTAAAGGGCAAAAGAGCCACCAGTAACAAATCATCATGGGAATTTGTAACTTCGGCAAGCAAGGACGCGGAGTGGATAAAGCCTGCTAGATGGGTAAAAGACGGCAAATTTTACACCTCAAGCGGAGTTGCGGCGGGAATAGATATGGCGCTTGGCTTTACGGCTGAAATTCACGGCTTGCAAAGAGCAAAAGAGATAGCGAAATCTATGGAGTATGTTTGGAATGATGATGCAAATTTTGACCCGTTCGCCTAAAATTTAAAGGCGCAGTCAAGTTTGTTTATAGAAAACTTTTGATACAATTTCTAAAAAATTTTTTTAAGGACAAAATGATGATAGAGGAGTTTAAAAAGAGGATAAAGACCCTTCCGCCGCTTCCAAAGAGCTTTCAAAAAATTTCTGAAATTTGCGATGGAGACGGTAGTGTGGGCGAGCTTTCAAAGGCGATCGAAAGCGATCCGATGATGGTTGCGGATATGCTAAAGACGGCGAATTCTCCGCTTTACGGCTTTAACAGGCAGATTAAGACCGTTTTGCAGGCTGTTAGTTTATTTGGAAAGAGTATGACCAAAGCGCTTATCATGAACTCGACCGTGCAAGGTATGCTAAAAGTAAGCGTAGAGCCTTACGGAGTGAGTCCGGAGCAGTTTGTAAATATCTCAAATTTGCAAGGCGCTATCGCAAAGGCTTGGTTTAAGCGCGTCGCTCCAGATAGGGCTGATGATCTCTTTTTGTGCGCTTTGCTTCAAGATACGGGTAAAATTTTAATCTCCGATGAGGTTATCAAGCGTGATGAGGTGATGTATTTTAAAGATGATATCGCGATGAACTTTGATATAGGCGCGGTTGAGATGAATAATTTTAATACTACGAGTATCCTTGTGGCTGCGGATATATTTGACCACTGGCGCTTTGAGGCAAATATGGTTGAAAATATCAGACACTCAAACGACCCTAAAAATGCGCCCGATGAGTTTAAGCAAATGGCTTGGGCGCTTTATATCATAAGGATTTTGGCAAATCAAAAGCAGCAACTAAGCGAACTAAACGTCCAAACCGCTCTAAATTTAGCCGCCCAAAACGGCTTTGACGAGCAAATTTTAAAAGAAGTTATCAAAGAGATAAAGGATAGAAATTTACAATAAATTTGAGGCGAGTAAAATCGCTTCAAAATTTAGCTTTAAAGCTACTCTTACTCAAATCCGCAATCTAAGGAAATATAATGAACAGCAAAAAAACTCTCACTATCATCGATACTTTCGGCTTTTTTTTCAGGCTTTATTATGCGATGCCAAATCTTAAAAACAAAGAGGGCAAGCCAAGCGGGATGATAAGCGGATTTGCAAATTTTATCATGAATTTAAGAGAGGAATTTCCAAGCGATTACATCATCTTTGCGCTTGATAGCAAGGGCAAGACGCTTCGTCACGAGATGGCGGGCGAATATAAAGCCAACCGCCAAGAGCCGCCTGCGCCCCTTAAAGAGCAGCTTCCCGTTTGTATAAAAATGATAGAGGATATGGGGCTTTGCGCGATGTCAAAGGAGGGTTATGAGGCAGATGACATCATCGCAGCGGCGGTAAAAACGGCAAAAGAGCAAGACATCTTCGTGCGAATAGTAACGCACGATAAGGATCTTTATCAGCTTATCGAAGACGGCAAAGTAAGCATATATAGCCCGCAAAGCAAGATCGATCACGATAGCGCAAGTTGCGTGGAAAAATATGGCGTTGCTCCTTCTCAAATTCGCGATTTTCTAGCCCTTACAGGAGATAGCTCGGATAACATCCCCGGTGTAAAAGGCATCGGCGCAAAAGGTGCAAAAAAGCTGCTTGACGAGTTTGGAAACTTAGAAAATATCTATGAAAATTTAAGCTTTATAAGAAACGATCGCACAAGACAGATGTTGATTGACGATAAAGAAAATGCCTTTTTAAGCAAGAGGCTAACCTCTCTTTTTTACGATGCGGTTGAGATAGCAAGCTTTGAAAATGCGCTATTTCCGACGCAAAATCCGCTTTTAAAGGTTGCCGATTTGCTTCGCGAATACGACCTAAACCGCATACTAAAATCGCTTCAAAATAGCGAGGAAAACGCCGAATTTAAGCTTGGCTTTAACGCGCATTTGCTAACCGAAGAAAGCGAGATAGAGCGCTTGCTAGAAGACATCACGGACGAGACGATCGTGGCTTTTGATACCGAAACTACGGGCATTGACGCAAATAACGCCAAGATCGTGGGCTTTAGCTTTTGCTTTAACGACACCGATAGCTACTATGTGCCTATCGCTCACAGCTATCTTGGCGTGGGTAAGCAAATAAGCCTCAAATTTGCGGCTTGGGCGATATGGCAAATTTACAAAGGCTGCGTCATAGGGCAAAATTTAAAGTATGATTTTAAGGTCGTAAAGCAAAATTTAGGACTTAATCCGCCTAAAAATTTTAAAGATACGATGATTATGGCGTGGCTAATGGAGCCTTCTCAATCGGTCGGTATGGACGCGCTTGCAAAGCGGCTTTATAGCTACGATACGATAAAATTTGAGGATATGGTAAAGCGTGGCGAAACGTTTGCTAGCGTAAGTCTTGAAAATGCCGCAAAATACGCAAGCGAGGACGCTTGGATAACGCTTAAATTTTATAAGAGCTTTTTAAATCTGCTTGAGCCAAATTTGCTTAAGCTTGCAAACGAGCACGAATTCCCTTTTCTTATCACGCTTTTTAATATGGAAAATCGCGGTATAAAGTTAAATCGCGACAAAATGCAAAATTTGATAATCCAAAATGACGCCGTTATCAAGCGACTAACGGCTGAAATTTACGAGCTAAGCGGCGAGAGCTTTAATATAAACTCCGTTAAACAGCTTGGCGAAGTGCTCTTTGAGAGGTTAAATTTGCCTGCAAAGAAAAAGACTAAAACAGGCTACAGCACCGATGAAGCCGTGCTTACCGAGCTACTTGACGCACATCCGGTTATCGCCAAGCTGCTTGAATACCGCGAAATTTACAAGCTTCAAAGCACTTATTGCGAGCCGCTTTTAAATTTGGCTAAAAACGACGGCGAGAGTAGAATTTATACGAATTTTATGCAAACGGGCACAAGCACTGGCAGACTTTCAAGCAAAAATCCGAATTTACAAAACATCCCTGCTCGCGGAAGCCTTGCTTACGAGGTGCGCGAGACTTTTGAGGCGAAAGGGGGCTTTAGCCTTGTGGGGCTTGACTATAGTCAGATAGAGCTAAGACTGCTTGCGCACTTTAGTAAGGATAGCGCACTTCTTGAAGCATTTGCAAATGATGAGGATATCCACGCAAGAACAGCGATTAGTATATTTGGCGAGAGCAATACGCAAAATAGAGCCGTGGCAAAGAGTATAAATTTCGGACTTATATACGGCATGGGCTCAAGTAAGCTCTCGGGGCAAGTGGGTATCTCACGCGCGGAAGCAAAAGAGTATATACAGCGTTATTTCAGGGCTTTTCCAAGCATTAAGGGCTTTTTAGAAAGCATTAAAACCGAGGCTAAAAATAATGGATTTGTTACCACTTTGCTTGGTCGCAAAAGATTTTTTGACTTTAGCACGGCAACGCCTATGCAGCTTGCGATGTATGAGCGCGAGGCTGTAAATACGATATTTCAGGGCTCGGCGGCTGATATCATAAAGCTTGCGATGGTGAAGATCAGCAAAATTTTAGATGAGCGAGCCAGTATGCTGCTTCAAATTCATGATGAGCTTATCTTTGAAGTTGAAGACGGCTTCGCGCAGGAATTCGGCGAGCGGGCAAAGGAGATAATGCAAAGCATTTATAAGCTTAACGTGCCTCTTAAAACTTCGCTAAATATCGCGAAAAACTGGGGTGATTTGAAGTAA
>JAUNLC010000022.1:0-8122 GCA_030532465.1 Campylobacter sp.
TATCTAAGCATTTTGATATTTGCTTTGGCGCGAAGTTTGTTGAAGTATTCGCTTATGACGCGCTCTTCTTCGAGTCTATATATGCTACTTATAACCTCGTTTTTTACATCTTCAAATTTTGGTATCATCACGCCTGATTTCAAGCTAACCAAAAACATCTCAAATCCGCTTGGAGTTTGAAAAATTTGAGTAAACGAGCCGTCTTTCGTCATCTCAAAAATTTGTCTTAATTGAGGCGGAATTTGCTCGCTTCTAAGCTCTAAATTTTCGGTTTTTACGTTAGCATTTAAGCTTAAAGGCGAGTTTTGTATGGACTCTAGCAACTCTTTAGAAGGCGCTATGTATCTTGTCGCTTTTACTTCGCTAAATTTTGCAAACTGGCTTGGATTTTGTTCAAAATACGCCCTTGCTCCCTCTTCGCTAACATTTACTTTCGCGTCTTTAAATATGTTTTGATAGAGTTTTTCTTGCTTTATATTTTTTGCAACATCGTCTTTGAAGTCCGAATAATTTATGCCTTGTTGTAACAATACGTTTGAAAGATCAGCCAAGCTTACTCCGTTTTCTTTTGCGATCTTTTGCATTCTTTCGTTTATCTCAAAGCTGCTTGCTTCTATGTTTAAGGCTTTTATCTGGGCTTGTTCGAGTCTATCTTTTATCAGAAAATTTATCGCATTTTTCTCATCTGTTTTTAAAATTTGCGAAGTTTTATAAACCTCATACATGGTTATAGGCTCATTTTCCACTACGGCTGCGATACCGTTTACGAGCTGTTGAGCGAAAGCCAAATTTAGGCTGAGTAAAAAAGCTAAAAAAAACGTCCTTTTTGACATATAAAACCCTTATTTAAGTTTAAAGTAAATATAATTGTTCGCATTATAACATTTTAATTTTTAAGATTGACAATAAAGGCAAAATTATGATAGTTACGAGATTTGCCCCCTCGCCGACAGGGTATTTGCATATAGGCGGACTTAGAACCGCGCTTTATAGCTATCTTTACGCTAGAAAAAGCGGCGGAAAATTTCTTCTTCGCATAGAAGATACCGATTTAAAAAGAAATTCCGAAGAGGCCACGATCGCCATAAGAGAGGCTTTTGAGTGGTGCGGGCTTGATTATGACGGAGAGGCGACATATCAGTCAAAGCGCTTTGATATCTACAAAGAGTACGTTAAGAAGCTGCTTGAAGAGGGCAAGGCTTACAAGTGCTACATGAGCAAAGAGGAGCTTGACGAGCTACGCGCACAGCAAGAGGCGAAAAAACAAAGACCTAAGTATGACAATAGATATCGTGATTTTACAGGCACTCCTCCAGAGGGAATCGAGCCTGTTATACGCATAAAAGCCCCTTTAGAAGGAGAAATTTTAATAGATGACGGCATAAAGGGCGAGGTTAAATTTAGGGTTGAGGATATCTTGGATGATTTCATCATAGCCAGAAGCGACGGCACCCCGACTTATAATTTTACGGTAGTCGTTGATGACGCTTTAATGGGCGTAACTCACGTCATAAGAGGCGATGATCACCTTTCAAACACTCCAAAACAGATCGTGTTATATGACGCGCTTGGCTTTAAGCAGCCTAAATTTTTCCACGTCGCGATGATAAACGGCGAAGACGGCAAGAAGCTAAGCAAACGCCACGGCGCAACCGATGTGATGGAGTATAAGCGTATGGGCTATCTGCCTGAAGCGCTTTTAAATTTCCTTGTTAGGCTTGGCTGGAGCCATGGAGACGATGAAATTTTTAGCATGGAAGAGATGCTTAAGTATTTTGATCCGCACCATATAAACAAGAGTTCAAGCACCTATAACGCGCAAAAGCTCGAGTGGCTAAACGCTCACTACATCAAAACTCTGCCTTACGAGAGGCTTGCTAAAGAGTTGCTTGAATTTGGAGTGGATTTTAAGGCTATGCCAAAAGGCGAAGTGCTGCTAAATTCGCTTAGAGAGCGCTCAAAAACCCTGCTTGAAATGAGCCAGAGCGCTAAAACCATCATAAATGCGCCAAGCGTTTATGACGAAAAGGCTTTTAGCAAATTTATAACCGATCAAAGTCTTGAAATTTTGGCTAAATTTAAAGAAATTTTGACTTACGATCTAAGCTCTAGCGGATACGAAGAGATAACTAATAAATTTTTAGAAGCAAACGGGCTTAAGCTAAAAGATCTAGCCCAAGCTTTGCGGGTGAGTTTAACGGGTTCAAGCGTCTCTCCTTCGATATTTGACGTGCTTGAAGTGCTTGGAAGCGAAGAGATAAAAACAAGAATAGAAAATATAATAAAACATAAGGAAGCGAAATGACACATGTAACAAAAGAGGAGAGTTTGGCATATCACGTCGGCGGCAAGATAGAGATCAGCGTAAAAACGCCTTGCGAAAGCGCAAGAGATCTATCGATGGCTTACACTCCCGGTGTCGCAGAGCCTTGCAAGGCGATCGAGGCTGATAACGAGCTTGCATACAAATACACCAACAAGGCAAATTTAGTAGCCGTTATCACCGACGGCACGGCAGTTTTAGGTCTTGGCGATATAGGCGCGGTAGCCGGTAAGCCGGTTATGGAGGGTAAGGCGGTTTTGTTTAAGAAATTTGCAAACGTAGATGCCTTTGATATCGAGCTTGACGAGAAGGATCCAGATAGGATAGTTGAGATCTGCAAAGCTCTTGCGCCAACTTTTGGAGGCATAAATTTAGAGGATATCAAGGCTCCAAAATGCTTTGAGATAGAAAAAAGGCTTCAAGAAGCGGTCGATATCCCCGTAATGCATGACGATCAGCACGGAACGGCGATGATAACAAGCGCGGGGCTTATAAATGCGCTTGAAATTTCAGGTAAGGATATAGCAAAGATAAAGATCGTAGTAAGCGGTTCGGGAGCCGCGGGAGTCGCTTGCGCGAGGATGTATAGACAACTTGGCGCAAAAAATATAGTTATGATAGACAGCAAAGGCGTCTTGCACGACGAAAGAGCCGATCTAACACCCGAAAAACAAGAATTTGCCATAAAAACGAGCGATAGAACGATGGCGGATGCGGTTAAGGGCGCTGATATGTTTTTAGGACTTAGCAAGCCCGGCGTGCTTACAAAAGAGATGGTAAAGACTATGAATCCCGAGCCTATCATATTTGCACTCGCCAACCCGACGCCTGAAATTTTCCCTGAAGAGGTTCTTGAGGTAAGAAGCGATGTCATGATGGGAACGGGCAGGAGTGATTATCCAAACCAAGTAAATAACGTGCTTGGCTTTCCTTTTATCTTTCGCGGCGCACTTGACGTTAGGGCTAGAAAGATAACCGAAAATATGAAAATGGCGGCGGCTCGCGCGCTTGCGGCTCTAGCCAAAGAGCCTGTGCCAAAAGAAGTTTGCAAGGCGTTTGGCGTGAATGAGCTAAAATTCGGCAAAGAGTATATCATACCAAAGCCGTTTGATAATCGCGTATTAAGCGCGGTCGCGCCTGCGGTTGCAAAAGCTGCCATTGAAGACGGCGTGGCTAGAGTCAAAGACTTTGACATAAAGGCCTATACGCAAAGGCTTGCAAAGGGAATTTTATGAAAAACGTAAAACTCATCTCTCATCCGCTAATCGAGCATAAGCTAGCCATTTTAAGAGATATCAAAACCGAGCCGTTTCAGTTTAGAATGCTTGTCGATGAGATAAGCCATTTGATGATATTTGAGGCGACAAGAGATCTTAGCTTGCGTGAGATTGAGGTTACTACTCCGGTTTCTAAAACGACTGCTAAAAAGCTTGCGAACAAGATCATGATATGCCCGATTTTGCGTGCGGCTCTTGGTATGCTTGATAGCGTTTTTACGCTGATTCCCGATGCGAGCGTGGGATTTTTAGGCTTTCAAAGAAACGAAGAGACGGCTGAGGCTGAGTTTTTCTACGCAAAACTTCCAAAAGATGCCAAAGATCGCCTAGCTATCATCATAGATCCGATGTTTGCTACGGGCGGCACGGCGATAGATGCGGTTAAATTTTTGCGTAAAAACGGAGTAAAAGATATCAAATTTATCTCCATCATCGCTGCTCCCGAGGGTTTAAAAAGATTTAGCGAAATTTATCCTGACGTTGAGGTTTTCGCCGCGGCGATCGATGAGAGGCTTAATGAGAAAAATTACATAGTGCCGGGGCTTGGAGATGCGGGAGATAGGGTGTTTAACACGCTTTAAGCAAGCTTTTTTAGCGTTTTTGGAAAATTTATTGATTTGCGCGTAAATCAACTCGTATCCAAAACCGCTTAAATTTACCCGATTATATCTAATCGCAATTTCGCTTGAAATTTGATTTAAAATGCGTATATACGAGGCAAGCTTTGGCTTGATTTAAATTTATTTAAAAAGGAACAAAATGAGAAATTTTCTAACCTGTTTTATTTTAGCTCTTTTTATCGCGGGTTGCGCTAGCTCGACTAGTGCGGTAAATTCTAAGTCAAAAGTAGAAGAAAGGCAGTTTTCAAGCGTATTTTATGCGGTAAAATTAACTAGCAGCGACGGCTGGCAGAGTGCAACCATGGAAGATAGCGACGGAGATGTTTACGAACTTAAGAAAAAGGATACGCCTAAAGGGTTGTTTTTAGTATCGGATAAAAGGGTAAATATCCACATCAAGGGGCAAAACGCTCTTTTGCAAAACGAAATGGGCGAATTTTTCGTGCTGGAAGAAGCCAAGTAGCAAATTTCTTTTGCGATAAGCTAAATTTATCTTATCTTTCTTGGCTAAATTTAAAGCCTTTAGTAAAGATATTGTGGATATAATTAATCTAAATTTATATTTTAAAGATGGATAAATTTAATAGATATAAAAGGAATAGCAATGAAAACCGTTGTCATTATGTCGCACCCCGACTATCAGAATTCAAGAATGAACAAGGCTCTTTTTGAGGCTGCAAAAACTCTTCCTGATGTTACCGCAAGGCATTTAGAGGCGATTTACGGCTATGACACAAAAGCTTTTGATGTAAAAGAGGAGCAGAAAATTTTAGAAAGTGCCGATAGGATAGTCTTTCAGTTTCCGATGTTTTGGCTGGCGGCTCCTGCGATGCTAAAAGCTTATATAGATGAAATTTTTACTTACGGCTGGGCATACGGAAGCGCCGGCAATAAACTTGCAAACAAAGAGCTTCAGATAGTAGTTAGCCTAGGTAGTGCGGAGGCTGCTTATTCCAGAGAAGGTAGCGTTAAGCATACTGTTGCCGAAGTGCTTTTGCCGCTTCAGATTACGGCTGATTATTGCGGAATGATTTTTAATAGAATTTTTATAAACGGCGGTTCATTTAGCGCAAATGACGATGATATAAAAAAGTGCGTTGAAAAGTATGTCAAACTACTTAAAAATGAGCCTATAGAGGAGTAAATTTCAGGAGTCTTCTCCTGAAATTTTGAGAGAAATTTGTGATATTTGGCAAGATTGATTATCTAAATTTACTTCCTTTTCACATCTATCTTAAGCGCTCACCGCTTCAAAGCTACACTAAAAAAACGATTGAGTTTAAAAAGGGAGTTCCAAGTCGCTTAAATAAAAATTTGCGTGCTCGCAGAGTCGATGCCGCCGTTGTTTCAAGTATAGAGAGCTATCAAAAAAGATATAAAAAACTAAATTTTGGTATCGTTGCAAAAAAAGAGGTAAAAAGCGTGCTTGTGCGTAAAAATTCAGCTCACAAAGCTGACCCCGCCTCCGCTTCTTCAAATTTGCTTGCTAAAATTTTAGATATCAAAGGCGAAGTTATAATCGGAGATAGAGCGCTAAAAGCCTATCTTAACGAAGGCGGCGGGAAATTTTACGATCTAGCCAAAGAGTGGCATAATCGAACGAATTTACCTTTTGTATTCGGTAGGTTTTCCTGCACGAAAAATTTTTCAAACTATAAAAGATTAACCGATAAATTTCTAAACAAAAAAATTAAAATTCCAAACTACATCCTAAACAAATACGCTAAAAGTAGAGGTGTTAGCCAGAAGGATATCAAATGGTATCTGAAATTTATAAGTTATAAAATAGAGCGCAAAGAGCAAAAGGCGCTTATGATATTTTTTAAAGAGGCAAGACTTCTAAAATCTCGCGCCAAAAACGAAATTATATAAGTCTATAGACTTAAAAATAGGCGAAATTTAAGCGGTAAGCTTAAATTTCATCTTGAATGACAGGGGTAAATTCTTCCCAACGAAGCTTGGTTTTAGCCGTTGGCATTTTGCTTTGAAACGGCTCTTTTTTCATGGAGGCTACCGCTACGCTATCGCCTTGCGGTCTTGCAGGAGCTTCAACCGAGAGTATAGTTCGCTCAATTTGCATAAAAATTTCAACGAGCTGCGCATAAGCTTTAAAGAAATTTGAGTTTTGATGGTTGTTTAAAAGCAGAGTAAATTCATCTACAAAATTGTTTATAACCTCTGAAAATAGCTTGTCGCTGATGTTTTTTGCGCCGTTAAATTCGTCATTTAAAAAGGTTGACATCGCTAAAAATACAAAACCGATAAAGTCCTCGCTATCTTTGCAGTTTTGCACGTCGCGTCTATATGGGCTTAGTTTAAGGCACTCTATCACCCTAAGCCTTGCCGCTCCGTCATCTCTACCCTCTTCGTAAAAAGAGGCATTTAGCGGGATGTTTGAGTAAGCAAAGTCAAAAAGCACGTCGTTTTGCTCGCGTAAAAATGTATCAAAATCAAAACTTTCCAGCCTCTTAAATGCACTATCGGATTGATCCGAGATAGGCGTTGAGGCTAGATATTTAAGCTTCTCTTTCCATTTGTCAAATTTCGCTCTTTCGGTGTTAAAAAACAGAGGAAACGCAAAAAATTCATAAAAATAAGAGCGCGCCTTTGTTATATTGTTATCCATTGAAAATATCCTTTTGCATCATCTCTATTTGCGCTTGCACCATAACTTTGGCTTTGCAGTCCGCACAGCAGTAAAGCGTCTTGTGTTTGATCGGATCGGAGGCGAATTTCGGCCCCATGATCGAAGCGATTTTTTCAACCGCCTTTTTCGTAGCAAACTCTTTTCCGCACTCTATGCAGGCAAATAGCTCGTCTTTGGCAAGCTCGCTATATACGAAATATTCAGGTTTTAGCTCTATTTGTCCGCGTTTTAGCACTATCGTGTCTTTTTCGGCGCAGCTTACTTCGCAGTATCCGCAGTTGGTGCATATGCTTGGGTTAAACATTATGGAGTTTGTTTTGGTGTCGGCTACCAATGCGCTTACGTTGCAAGCTCCAACGCAGCTTAGACAAAGCGTACAGGTATCGCGATTTATCTCTACCGTGCCGTAGCTGATGTTTTCTCCGGTTTTTACTACGCCTAAATTTTCTCCTGCGACCAGCCACTCAAGGCGTTTGGCAAAAATTTCCCTCTTTGGCATAGCGTATTCCGTGATAGAGTGTTGAGAGCTTTCTATGAGACTTGCCTTACTTAGCGCATCTTGCAGCTCTTTTTCATTCATCGCTACATATACGGCTTTTTGGCCGAATTTTATCTCATAGACTTGATTTACGATATCGATCGCATCTTTTGAGCCTCTGCTTACAAAGTCGGTATAAAATACCACGCTAGCTCCGCTTTCTTGTAAAAGCGTCATAAAATGCGTCTCATTTAGCCACTTTTCGCCCTCTATGGCAAAGGGAAGAACGTTTGCAGGTAGAGTTATGCTTAAATTTTTGATATCCATTTTTTTTGGAAGTATAAGTATGATCTTGCCCTTATACATCCTTGCTATTTCGCCAAAAGATACCCTTGGCGTATATGAGTAATCAAGTGCGCCGCTAGGGCAGACGCTGATACAGCCTCCGCATCCAAGGCAGTCTATGTGAGAAAATACCAGATGTTTTGTAGCGTCCTCTTTTAAGATCGCAACCGTCGGACAAACGTCGGCGCATCTACCGCAAATTTCTTGCCTACGCTCGTGGTATTGACAGATGGTCGAGTCGTAAAATATGTGAGTTTTGTATTTAAATTTCGGGCTTTTTTCAAGCATGAAATTTAAAGTATCCTCATCGCTCATGCCCGCTATCTCGTAACATCCGCTTTGTTTAAGCATATAATCTCTTGCATTTTCAACCAGCAAGAAGTCGCAATCAACCTCAAATTCATCATTTTCTCTTAGCATTATCACGCTTAA
>JAUNLC010000022.1:8222-28653 GCA_030532465.1 Campylobacter sp.
CTCAGTAAAACTAACTTACTTGGAGAGTAAAATTGAATGCGTTAAGAGAGCTTCCTCAAATCGATAAAATCTTAAAAGATCCCGAATTTACAGGCAAAATTTCAATCTTTGTAGCTAAATTTGCAAGAGATGAGCTTGAATTTCAAAGAGCTCAAATACTATCAAACAAACCCTGCGCGAAATTTGAAGAAATAGTAAAAAATATCAAAAGCAGATACGACAAATTTGAGCGTGAATCTCTTCAAAGCGTCATAAACGCAACCGGAGTTTTAGTTCATACGAATTTAGGAAGAAGCGTTATAGACGAAGAAATTTTACTGCGTGCAAAAGATATTATCACAGGATATTCAAATTTAGAGTATAGCTTAGAAACCGGCGCCAGATCCAACAGATACGACTACATCGGCTCGCTTTTAGCGGAGCTTTTTGGCTTTGAAGACGCGATCGTGGTAAATAACAACGCAAGCGCCGTTTTTCTCGTGCTTAACACATTTGCCAAAGGCGGCGAAGCGGTTATCAGCAGAGGTGAGCTGGTCGAGATCGGAGGAAGCTTTAGAGTGCCTGAAGTGATGCTTAACGCGGGCGTTAGTCTGCGCGAAGTGGGTACTACGAATAAGACTAATTTAAAAGATTATGAATCGGCGATAGATCAAAATACAAAGATGATCTTAAAAGTTCATCGCTCAAATTTTGATATCGTGGGCTTTAGCTCGGAAGTTTGTATGAAGGAGCTTTCAAATTTAGCCAAAGAGCGCGGCGTGATAGATTATTACGATCTTGGAAGCGGATATGTATCGCAACTTCCTTATAATCTAGGCAAGGACGAGCCAAGCGTGAAAGAGTTTAGCGAAGTATCTCTTGTAAGTTTTAGCGGAGATAAGTTATTTGGCTCCGTTCAGTGCGGCATAATCCTTGGAAAGCGCGAGCTTATCGCAAAATTAAGACAAAATCAGCTTCTTAGAATGTTGCGGGTAGATAAGGTGATAATAGCCCTTCTTACTCAAAGCGTAAATGCCTATATCAACCGTGAATTTGAGCTTATAACTACGATAAACGGACTTCACAAGAGCGTTAAGGACCTTGAAAATTTAGCCCAAAGGATAAATTTAAATATCAAAACTCCGCTTGAGATAGTTCAAACTACCACCTTTGTAGGCGGAGGCACTATGCCCAATAAAAAAATTCCAAGCATAGCCTTGAAAGTACGGGGCAACGCGAATTTAAACGAAGAGAAATTTAGGGCGAAAAACATAATAGGGCGGATCGAAAACAAAGCGTTTTTACTTGATCTAAGAAGCGTTTTAGCTAAAGACGAGGCGAAATTTACGGCATTGATAGATGAAATTTTAGGAGAGTGCGATGAATAGCTTGATAATCGGAACCGCAGGACACATAGATCACGGTAAAACGGCTCTTATCAGAGAGTTAAACGGATTTGAAGGCGATCTGCTCGAAGAAGAAAAGAGGCGGGGCATAACCATCGATCTTAGCTTTTCAAATTTAAAAAGAGGCGAAAACAATATCGCATTTATCGATGTTCCCGGTCATGAAAGCTTAGTTAAAACGATGATAAGCGGAGCTTACGGATTTGATGCGTGTTTGTTCGTCGTGGCTGCAAACGACGGACTTATGCCTCAAAGTTTGGAGCACTTGCAAATTTTAAATTTGCTCGGTATAAAATCCTTAGTCGTTGCCATAACCAAATCCGATCTAGTCGATAAAGATAGGATAAAAGAGCTTGAAGACGAAGTAAGACAAGCGGTTGGCAAGCTGAAAAACCTTGAAATTTTAGAAATTTTTGCAGTTAGTATTAAAGACGCTGCAAGTATCGATGAGCTAAGAAATTATCTGTTTACCCTGAAGGCGAAAAAGCAAAGCGATGGCGGCGTGTTTCGCTACTATATCGACAGGGTCTTTAGTCTAAAAGGAATCGGTAACGTCGTAACCGGCACCGTTATAGAAGGAAGCGTAAAAAAGGGCGAGAAAATTTATAACTACGGCGCAAATAAAGAGGTTGTCGTTAGAAGCGTGCAAATTCACGATAGCTTCGTCGATAGTGCACATGAGGGCAACCGCGTGGCGCTAAATTTGACAGGCGTCGAGCTAAGCGAGCTTAAAAAAGGGCAACTTTTAAGTAAAAAGGGCTTTTTTAGAGGGTTTAGGGAGGCTGATTGTTTCGTAAGTTCAAAGAGTTTAATCCACAATGAAAACGTGACTTTTTGCGTCGGAGCCAGAGTCGTTAGCGCAAAAGCTTTAATCCTTAGCCAAAAAGATGATAGCTGTTTTGTGACCTTTAAATTTGATAAGGATGTGTTTTTAAAATTTGACGAACCCTTTGTTTTGATCTCAAATTCTCGTGTGATAGGCGGCGGAAGAGTGCTAAATGCGGTCAATGAGCCGCTAAAAAAGGCGCAAAAAATTCAGTTTTTAAACCATCTTTTTAAAAAAGATTTCGTAAGCGCCTTTGCTCTGCTTAAAGACGCTCATAAAAACGGCTTTGGCATCATCTCTTCATATCAAAGATTTGGACTTACTCATGAAGAGGCCATTGAGATCGCAAAGCAAATTCCAAACGTCTATGTGGATGAAAAAGCCCTTAATATCTACGATATAAGCGCAGTTGAACGTATAAAAGAGGTTGTGAAATTTATGATAGATAAAAACCCGTATGCGATTTTTTCGCCCTCAAGTATCGGCTTAAAGCTGGTTTGGGCGAGCGAGGAGCTGTGCCAAAGGGCTATAAACGAGCTTGCTTTAAGCGGACTTATATCGCAAAACGACGGAGTTTATACAAAAACGGGAGTTGATGTAAAAGAGCTTAAGATAAGGCTTGAAGAGCAGATCTATCAAATTTTAAAAAGCGCGAATTTAGCTCCCGCCGCACCTTACAATATCTACGATGATCTTGAGATAGATAGAGTTAGCGGAGATAACGCGCTTAAAAAACTTACCGCAATAGGGCGTGTAGTAAGATTGGCGCACAATCTTTTTGTAACCTCAAATGCCCTAAAAGAGGCAACCGAGAAACTAAGAGAGATCATAAAAACGGACGGATTTGTAAATGTAACAAACGCGAAAGAGAGGCTAAATTTAAGCAGAAAATATATCATAGCTTATCTTGAACGGCTTGATAGCATGCCTGATATAGCTAAAAACGGAAACGATAGAGTTATGAAAAAGTGATTTTCCATCCGTTTAAAAAAAGTTATTATAATCCAACGAAATTTTAACAAAGGTAAAAAAATGAAAAAATTTATATTGGTATCTTTAGTTGCAGCTACAAGTTTGTTTGCGGCCAGTAATGAGCAAATAATAGAATTTTACAAGGCGATCGCTCAACCGGGGCTTACGTTTAAAGTTACAGAGCGTCAAAAACTAGCCGAAAATCCTGAATACGAAATGGTTGTGATAAATATAAGCAACGGAAAACTTAGCGAAGATGAGATAATGTTTACCAAAGGCGACTTGCTGATCCCCGACATAATCGATCTAAAAAACAAAAAAGCCTATAAAGCCGAGATGAAAGAGAAAATAACCGCTAAAAATATCGCGGCTCAGTTTAACAAAGAAGAGAAGAAAAATATCATTGTTTTAGGAAATGACGCTAAAAAGCCTACTTACGTGATGTTTTCGGATCCTGAATGCCCGTATTGCAGAGGCGAACTTGATAAGATCGAAACGACTCTAAAAGAGGCGAATATCCATATCATCTTAACTCCGGTTCACGATAAATCCGCACTTCAAAAGAGCTTTTTAGTCTATAAAGATGCGGCCAAAGCAAAAACCGATAGCGAAAAGATCAAAATTTTAAGAAAATACTTTGCCGAGGACTATAAAGTGGCCGATAATGCGGTAAGCGACGATGAGGTTAAAAAGATGGATGAACTTCGCACAAAATACCTTGCGGCAGGCGTTAGAAGCGTGCCTTACATAATAAATTTGCAAGATCTTAAAAAATAACTCTTGAAATATAAAAGCTCTCTTTTTGAGGGCTTTTATCAAGCTTATACATTTTAAATTTCTTAAATTTATTTTTGTTTTCTTGACTGCTTTGGCATTGATACTTAAATTTTACCCTTTGAAAAGTGTTATTATTTTTTTATATTTTTAAAAATTTTTAAAGTTTAATACTTAATATCAGTTTTTTACGATTTATGATTACAATATATGCTAAATTTGCATAGTTGATATTTATGTGGTGCAAATTGGCTATCTGTAGTGTTTTGATAGCGATTTGCATATAGAAATATGTAAAATTTGAATATTTTGAATTGAAATTTGCTTTTCAAATATATAACTTGTTCTTATATGTTTGAAGTCGAAAGGAGAAAAAATGGAAGGTTCAAGGCGAGATTTTTTAAAGAAGTCTTTAAAAATTGGAGCCGTAAGTGGCGGAATGATCGCCACGGCAGCCATAGCAAATAGCGCTAATAAAGTCGGTTTGCAGGCTGATTCTAACGGCGTAGTGCTTGGAAAGTCAAACAAAAAAGAGGTGCTTTATCAAAAAAGCAAAGAGTGGGAGTACTACTATAAAATCGCTTACTAAGGGAGAAAACTATGAGTGATTCACGTATAGGAAGACGATCTTTTCTTAAGCTTGCAGCCCTTGGAGCGGGTAGCACGGTCGCTTTTGGAGAGAATGAAGTCTTTAGAAAAGCTACGAATGAAGAGATAAAAAATCCATTCGAGGGTTCAAAAAAGGTTAGAACGATATGTTCGATCTGCTCGGCAGGTTGCGGTATCGAAGCCGAGGTTAAAGACGGTGTTTGGATACGCCAAGATATGGCTATGTACCATCCTATCTCGCAAGGTAGCCACTGCTGTAAAGGCATAGATCAGATAGATCTAACCAAGAGCAAACAACGCATAAAATACCCTATGAAAAAAGTTAACGGCAAATGGGAGCGCATAAGCTGGGAGACAGCCGTTAATGAGATAGGCGACAAGATGCTTGAAATTCGCAAAGAGCACGGGCCTGACTGCGTTGAGTTTTTGGGTTCTGCGAAATTTAGCAACGAACAATCTTTCTATTTTAGAAAATTTGCGGCATTTTGGGGCACTAATAATATAGACCACGTTGCACGTATTTGACATAGCGCATCAGTCGCCGGAGCGGCGAATACTTGGGGTTATGGCGCGATGACAAACCACTTTGGAGACGTAGCATCAAATTCAAAAGCTATTATGGTTTTTGGAGCAAATTCAGCGGTTGCAAATCCCGTCGGAGGCATGAAACACTTCCTTCAAGCAAAGGATAGAAATAATGCGAAGTTGATAGTTGTAGATCCTATCTATACTAAAACTGCCGCAAAAGCCGATATATACGTGCGTGTTAGACCGGGAACGGATATTGCGTTTGTTTACGGACTGCTTCATATTATATTTAAAAACGGCTGGGAAGATAAGAATTTTATCGCCGATAGAACTTACGGAATAGACGAAGTTCGTAAAGAGGCTGAGCACTGGACGCCTGAGGTAACCTCTGACGTAACGGGAGTTCCTGTTGATCTGATCATCCAAGTCGCAAATGTATATTCTCATACAAAACCGGCTTCCATAGCATGGTCTTTGGGTATGACTCAGCACAGTATAGGAAGCTCGAACACGAGAATTTTACCTATACTTCAGCTTGTGCTTGGAAATATGGGCATTCCTGGCGGCGGATGTAATATCATCAGAGGACACGACAATGTTCAAGGCGCAACCGATATGGGTAACTTGGCCGATAGCTTGCCTACGTATTACGGGCTTGGAGATAAGGCATGGCAACATTTTTGTAAAGGCTGGGGACAAGATTTCGACGAGTTTGTAAAACGCTTTGCGGTTTCAACTAAAGAGCCTAAAAAGGGTGGAGCTCCGGTTAAGGGAACAAAATTTGAAGAGTACTATTATCACGACCCTAAAAATCCTGAAGATAGAAACTGGAGAAACGAAAAAGGTTGGTCGCTTTCAAAATGGTGGCAAGGCGTCTTAAAAGAAGAAAATACTTTTAGCAGCGGCGAATTAAAGGTTCTTTGGGTTCAAGGAACGGGAATTACCTCTATGGCTCACCTTGCTAAAATTCAAGAGGCTATCGATAAGCTTGACATGTTGGTTATAGCAGAGCCGTTTGTAAACGAAGTTGCTATCCTTAGCGATAGAAAAGACGGAATTTACATCCTTCCTGTTGCTACTCAGTTTGAAAATGAAGGTATAGTTGTCGCTACAAACCGCGCGGCGCAATGGAGAACAAAGGTTGTAGATCCTCTTTATGAGAGCAAACCCGATCATGAAGTTATGTTCGAATTTGCCAAAAAATGGGGCTTTTATGAAGAATATACGAAGTCTTTAAGGATGAATGATAATCTTGAAGTGGTAAAAGATACCTTTGTATGGCCTGACGATGCCACAAGAGAGCTTTCTAGAATGGGTCAGACTATAGGACTTCAAGGATGGCAGCCTGAAAGACTTAGAAAACATCAACAAAACTGGGAAAATTTCGATCCTGATACCTTGATAGGTATAGGCGGAGACGTTAAGGGTGAGTATTATAGCTTGCCTTGGCCTTGTTGGGATAAAGAGCACCCCGGAACACCGATACTTTACGATCTAAATAAACCGTATACACAGGGCGGTTGCGGATTTAGAAATCGCTTCGGTTTAGAACATAACGGAGTAAGCCAAATAGCCTCAGAAGCCGTGCAGTTAAAAGATTCGAAGGTAAAAGGCGGATATCCTCAAATAACAAAGGATAACATAGAAAAAGTTCTAGGTATAACCTTAACCGAAGAGGAAAAGGCTAAGATCGGCGACAACTGGACTATGGATTATAGCGGTATAATAAATAAAAAATGCCGTGAAGCGGGTGTCGCTCCGTATGGAAACGCAAGAGCGAGAGCCGTTGTTTGGGAATTTATAGATCAAATTCCAAAACACAGAGAGCCTCTACACTCGCCAAGATGGGATCTGGTTCAAAAGTATCCTGCAATCGATGATCAAGCTAGAAATTTCCGTGTTGAGACCAAATTTAAATCCGAGCAGCAAAAACAAGATTGGAGTAAGGATTTCCCTACTATCATCAGCTCAATGCGCTTAGTAAATTTAAGCGGTGCAGGAATGCTTGAGCGAACAAGTAAGTATCTAGCGGCTATCACGCCTGAGATGTTTGCTAACGTTCACCCTGAGTTAGCGCTTAAATACGGCATTCAAGATGGAGATATGATGTGGATACACAGCCCGCAAGGCACGAAGATCAAGGTAAAATGCTACCACAACAGAAGTGTTACACCTGATAGAATTTGCTTGCCTTATAACTTCGCAGGCGTTATGCAAGGTGTTGATCTAAGCCACCGCTATCCTGAAGGAACTAAGCCATATACTATAGGCGAGCCTTCAAACATAGTAACAAACTACGGATTTGACCCTGTTACTCAAATTTCTGAGTACAACGCAGGTCTATGCCGTTTGGAAAAAGCGTAAGGAGTAAGCCATGGCAAGAATGAAATTTTTCGTAGATAACAACAGATGTATAAGTTGCTTTGGTTGTCAAGTTGCTTGCTCTTCGGCGCATGAGACTCCCGTGGGCATAAATCGCCGTAAAGTTATAACGCTTCATGACGGCGTTGAGGGCAAAGAGGTTTCAACAACCATAGCTTGCCAACATTGCACGGATGCACCTTGCGAGCAAGTTTGTCCCGTGGATTGTTTTTATATCCGCGAAGACGGTATCGTTTTACACGATAAAAATAAATGTATCGGATGCGGTTACTGCTTATACGCTTGTCCTTTCGGCGCACCGCAGTTTCCAAGAGACGGAGCGTTTGGTATCAAAGGCGAGATGGATAAATGCACTATGTGCGCAGGCGGTCCTGCCGAGACAAATTCGCACGAAGAGCGCGAGCTTTACGGACAAAACCGTATTGCAGAAGGCAAGGTTCCTATGTGTGCAGCCGTTTGTGCTACAAATGCTCTTTTGGTCGGAGACGCAACCGAGGTTGCAAACGTATATCGCAAGCGCGTTACGCTTCGCAATACGGGCTTTACCATATAAATTTAAGGGGCAAATTCGCCCCTTTCTTATACTCTTTAAATTTAACTTTTATTTAATCTTTTATTAATCGCAGCGAGTTATAATTTTACTTAAAATGATCGGATAAAAAGGATTTGCGATGAAGTATCTTCAAATTTTACTCTTTTTATTGATAGCTTTTTTCTTTGCGGCTTGCGGTAATAGCACCCCAAAACTATATTTGAACTCTAGCGTGCCTGTTTTTGTAACAAATTTGGACGCAAACAAAACGGTTTTTATAAATTTTAAAAACTCATCGGGTCATCAAAATACTCTTGAAGAGACGGTTAAAAAGAAATTTGTAAATAAAGGCTTTGTGCCGGTAGCCGATAAAAAGCGCGCCGATATAGTTATCCTTGGGGATTTTATGATGCTTGAAAAAGTAGAGCGCAAGGATCCCAACGTCTTTATAAATTTAGGCTACGGTTTTGGCTCGTTTGGACGCAGGGCATCAGCGGGAGTCGGTATGGTGTTTGGAGATCCTTTTTATGATGATTATTACGACACTTGTCATTACATCTATAAAGCTATCGTTAGCGTTTCAATTGCAACAAAACAGCGCGAACAACGCACTATGCTTGATGTGCAAAGCGATAAAAACGTATATTCGCCAAGCTATATATTGCCGTTTATAGAAGATAAGATAGCAACGCAAATTTTAAACTTCTTTTATTAACCCTAAGGCTTGCAAGTAGAAGTGTTTAACTCTTTTTGCAAGCTTTTAAATTTTAAGCGGATTACGTTTAATAGATACTTTTCATAAATTTTAATTCAACTTACGACACTAATTTTCGTTGATACATATCAATACTTTTACTTAATTAATAATGATATACTTAATCAAAATCAAAAGAAAACAAAATTTCTCATAAATTTTATACAAAAAGGACATAAGATGAGAGTAGTTTTAAGTTGTACCGCGTTAGCTAGCCTGCTTTTTGCAAACGGTGCAAATCCCGATAATATAGCTCCGATAAAAGAATTTGCTCCGCCCAAGCCATACACGCCAAACATCGCTCAAAGCGCATTTCCTAAGCATCAATTTGAGCGAACGAATAGGGATGATTATTTTTTCGTAACCGATCTGCTTGATGATTCGATGGATAAATTTCATATTTCTGGCGGATTTTACGGCAGGGATTTTTATAGCTCAACCCTTTTTAAATACCGCGGGGCAAATTTCTACACTATCTTAAATGCCAATTTCTCAAAAGGCAACCGCTACAAAGACGGAAGCGGTAAAGAGGTTGATTTTGGCTACTCAAGACAGGGACAAAGCGCTATCGTAGGCTTTGTGCCAAACGATATGAGTGAATTTCGTTTTACGTTTTTGCGTGATAACATAGATAACGAAAAAGAGCCGCATAATCCCACCGATGCGGTTAAAACTGAGCGCAAGATAGCTAAATTTAACGCAAGACTTGGCGAAGAAAGCCTTGCTAATACGCTAAATTTAGAGCTTATGTTAAGAGATATAAAGCGCAACGCAAACAATTACGAGCTAAGAAGCTCGCCTCAAAAGGTCAAGGTTGATGTAGATAGGAAAATTTTTGACGCGAAGCTTAGCTATGACGCTGATATTGGCAAATTTCATAACATGATAGGAGCTAGCTACCAGCGCGATACTCACAGCGGCAAAAGATACGGCTTTCAAGGCGGCAAGTGGGTATTTAACGGATATCGTTTCGGAGATGTTAAGAATCAAAGCGTGAGAGTGTTTGATGATATATCTTATAAATTTAACAAATCAAACAAGCTAAATTTGGCTCTAAACTATGAGTGGATGAACTCAAATTTACGCGCTTTAAATAACTCATACTCCTCGCCTATGCCTCAAATTTCAACCATAAAAGGGCTGGTTAAGTCGGTTTACGGTGAAAATTTAGATGGCGACATCAAACATAAAGCTTTAAGTGCGAGCCTCAAATACGAATTCAAACCAAACGAAGAGGATATTTGCTACGCGGCGCTTGAGAGCATCAGCAGGATGCCTTCGAATATGGAGCGCTTTAACACCCTTTACGGGCCTCTTGATAACGGCTGGATATCAAATCCATTCTTAAAACCGGAACGCCATAACCGCATAAATTTAGGGCTTGAGTATAAAAGCGAGTTTTTCAAAGAGTATTTAAGTTCAAAGCAAAATGAAGATAGTTTTGCCATCAAAGCTCATCTTATCGCAAGCAAGGTAAAAGATCTTATCATCTATGATCGCAGGCACTCAAAAATGCCTATGCCTATGAATAAAAATGCCGTTATCTCACGCAACGTAGATGCCGAAGTTTACAGCGCAAATTTAAGTGCGAGTTATAACTTTTTGCGAAATTTTGGCTTAAAAGCGGCGCTTTTTTACAACTACGGACAAAACAAAACAGACGGCAGAGCGCTTTATCAAATTCGTCCGTTTGAAGCGAATTTAGCGGCTGATTACAGGAGTTATGCAGGCTTTGGAAGCTTTAGTTTAGGTAGCGCGCTTAAGTATGTAGCAAAGCAAAACAGAGGTGATTTTGATAAAAATAGCGGACTTGGTATCGATAACAAAGGGGTAAAGGCGTTTGCGCTTGTGGATATTTACGGCGCGGTTGAGTTTAGAAATAAATTCGGTCTAAGATTTGGCGTAAATAACATCTTTGATAAGGAGTATGCGGAGTTTATAAGCGGCGATCATGTGGCGGCTCTTAATCCAAGAAGAGTGAATGCGCCGGGCAGGACGGTGTTTGTGAGTTTTCACTCAAGTTTTTAAAAGATTTTTCTCTTGGCGATAAATTAATGATTTTGATTTTTTCTCGGTCGATAGAGTTTCTAAAAACCTGCGCGAAGTGCAGCAACTTATAGCGTTGTCGGGGGTTGGGGGATATTAAGGGGGAAGGGGAGCGACCTCGCAATTTAAGCCCCCTTCCCACTTAAAATAAAATATTAATCAATATAAAAATCAAACAGAGTGAAAATCTTTTTGGTTAAAAATTTAAGTTAAATCAACACAAAGGATAAAAGATGAAAAGACGAAATTTCTTAGGTTTAGGCGCAGCTCTTGGAGTAACGGCATTGGCTCCTAATTTGTTTGCTAAAGAGAGATTTGACATCTGGGGGATGCCCGCTATCCCAAGCACTATGCTTGCGGTTGCGACCATTCAAGGCGAGCTTAACAAGACTCACGATATGAAGCTAAGACTTTGGAACAATCCCGACCAGCTTCGCGCGGGCGTGGCAAGCGGCGAGATGAAACTAACCGCAGCTCCAAGCAACGTGGGCGTAAATTTAGCCAACCAAGGCATGAAATTTGGCATGCTAAACATCATGACAAATGGACTTCAAAACGTCCTTGTTAAAGATCCGAGCATAAAAAACATAGAGGACTTAGTAGGCAAAAAGCTCATCATGCCCTTTAAAAACGATATGCCCGATCTTGTGTTTCGCGCCATTTGCAAAAAGCGCGGCATAGATATCTCAAAGATAGATATAACTTACGTGCAAACTCCGCCTGAGTCGGTAGGGCTCTTTTTACAAAAAGATTTCGATGCGGCGCTATCTATCGAGCCTATGAGCTCGGCTGCCATACTTAAGGGCAAAAAGATGGGTGTAGATGTGAGCGTGGGCTTTGAGCTACCTCAAATTTGGGGAGAGAGCTTTGGTATAAAGCCTTATATACCTCAAGCGGGGCTTATAGTAAATTTGGATTATTATAACGCCAACAGAGAGGTTTTTGAGATCTTTCATAACGACTTGCAAAACGCTCTTAAGTGGATTTTGCAAAACAAGCAAAGTGCCGCTAAGATCGGCGCTCAGTATCTGCCTGCGCCTGAGCCGGCTCTGGCAAACGCATTTGAGCGCTCAAATTTGACTGTTACTAAGGCGAGCGAGTTGGCTGATGAGTTGATGAGCTTTTTTGAAGTGCTTTTTGAGCTAAATCCAAAAATTTTAGGCGGTAAAATGCCTGATAAGAGCCTATTTTTATGATTTTAATCGATAACGTTAAAAAAGATCGTGCGGCGATAAGCCGAGTGGTTGATTATCTCTGGGGCGGATTTAGCGGCTTTGCCGTGATCTGCCTTTTGATCGCTCTTTGGCAGCTTGGAAGCGAGAAATTCGGCGAATTTATGCTGCCTGCGCCTAAAGTCGTATTTCTTAAAGCATACGCCTTGCTGCTTGAATACAAGGCAAGCGAGATAGACATAACCCTTTTTAGATCGCTTGTTGGAGTGGGCACCGCTTGCGTTATAGGCATCACGCTTGGGCTAATTGCGGGCGCTTATAAGAGCTTCGCCTCGCTTTTAAAACCTCTTATAACCGTGCTTTTGGCTATGCCTCCTATCGTTTGGGTGGTTATGGCGATATTTTGGTTTGGGTTTGGAAATTTTAGCACCGTTTTTACTATCATCATCACCGTCTTGCCGCTTACCTTTGCAAGCTCGGCTGTGGGTATGATGAGTGTTAGCGAGGAGCTAAAAGAGATGTTTGACGCCTATAAATTGGGGCTTGCAAGGAAAATTCGCCACCTTTATATCCCTCATCTTACGGGACATATCATAAGCTCTCTTAGCGTGGCCGTAGCGATGGGGATCAAGATAGTCATCATGGCTGAGCTTTTGGGAGCGAACGAAGGAATGGGCGCAAAAATAGCAAGCGCGCGCGTCATGCTTGATACGACCGAGGTGATGGCTTATGTAGTGCTTACTATCACGCTTATAATGCTTTTTGAATACCTTATAATCGAGCCTTTAAAGATAGCTCTTATGCCTTGGAAGCGTTGAAATTTAAAAGGGAGTGGATGTTAGAGCTTAAAAATGTAGAGTATGAAATTTTACGAGACAAGGTCGTAAAAAATTTTAATCTAAGTGTCGAAAAAGGCGAGGTTGTCACGCTTTTTGGACCTAGCGGATGTGGTAAGACTACGATACTTAGGCTAATTTCGGGCATTATAGATCCAAGAAAGGGTGAGATAATAAATAAATTCTCCCGCACAACCTATCTCTTTCAGGAAAACCGCCTTTTGGAGTGGAAAAACGCTCTTGAAAACGTGCTTTTAGTCATGCATAAGCCAGATAGCAAGCTTGCTCTTTCGTATTTTAACATGCTTGGATTAGGCGTAAGAGACGCTATGAAATACCCTGATGAGCTAAGCGGAGGTATGCGTCAAAGAGTCGCTTTTATAAGGGCTATCGTGACCGAGCCTGATTTGCTTTTGATGGATGAGCCTTTTTCGGGGCTTGATTATGATATGAAAGAGATTTTGATGGATATGATCGCAAGTCGCGTTAAAAAGGGCATGAGCGTGGTTCTTGTAACTCACGATAGAATGGAGGCTGCGAAAATGAGTCATGAAATCTGTTTTCTTGAAAATAAAGGCGCTGTTATCGAGCGCAAGCTAAAGCTTGAAAAATGCTTTGAAGACAGAAGCTTTGAATACTTAAATTCCGTGATAAACGAGAATTTCAAGGGGAAAATTTACTATGATTAATGATTTTTTTACCTATCCTATGCGGATATTTTTTCTCTCAAGCGCCTTTTGCGCGGCTCTTGGAGGAGCTATATTTTTTGCGCCGGTTGATTTTATAAGCCTTCACAAATTTATCTTTTTACATCTTGTGGGCGCGCTTGCTTATGCTGGATTTTTGCTCACGGGGCTTACGGATTGGACGAATTTTACCAAGTCGCTTAAAATTCATGCCTATATCTTGTTTGGAGTTTTTGCGCTTAGCTTCTTTTGGGCGTTTATAAATTTATGGCTTGCACATCTTTTTATGGCGATTTTTTGGGCGTATTTGGTAATGCTTTGCGCTTATATGATCTGGCTTGATAAAAACGACGATCAGTTCGGAGTTATAGGCTTTTTGATAGGAATTTTAGCCTTTGAAATTTGCTATCTTTTAAGCGGTGAGGAGAAATTTTTAAATTTGCAAATTCACCTTCATATCATCGCGATTTTGCTTATATCTTTTCGCGTTAGTATGGTGCTTGGACGAGAGGCTATAAAGCGCGAAGCGGGGATGGATGAAGCGGTGTTTGTGCCAAATTTGGTCTATAAAAATATCGCCATTTGCTGCGTTTGCGCGTTTTTAGTTTTAAGCGTGTTTTTTGAATCAAGCGGAGCTATAAACTATGCCGCAATCGCTTGTGGGAGTGCGATTTTTGCCAAACTTAAGGAATGGCACTATAAAGAGCTTTTAAGGCATAATTTCATCATATTTTACTACCTTATGCAGCTTCTTGTGGCGGCGGCTTACGCTATCTTTGGCATAAGCGGAATTTTGGGTCTTGGACTTGAAACAAATATGCTGCATATCCTTGCGATTAACGGAATTATATTTAGCATTATGCTTATCTTTAATATCGCGGGGCTTCGTCATAGCGGACAAGAGCTTGAGTTTTTGCGTCTTAGTAAGATAGCGTTTGTTTTAGTTGCGGCTGCGGGAATTTTTAGAGGGGTTTTTGCCTATATTTGGAGCGGATTTTATATCCATCTGCCCGCCACTTTGACGGCTTTAGCCTTTTTGCTTTGGATTATCGATTTTTACAAAATTTTTAGAGATAACGAATTTAGCGATGACCCCGAGTAAGAAATTTAAAAGAAAAATTTTTATAAAATACTGATTCTGAAAATCAAAAATTAAGGAGAAAAACATGAATAAACTTATTTCAGGTGTAGTTGCGACCATGCTTTTGGCAGGTTCGGCATTTGCATTTAGCGCTAAAGGCGAGCCGGAGCTTGGCTTTACGGGATATAAAACAGCGGCTAAAACAGCCGTCGGAGGAGTATTTAAGAAGTTTGAGTTTAAGTCTATGAAAAATGAGAAATTTGCTGATTTTGCAAAGAGTATCGAGATAAATATCGACTCAAACGGCATCGAGACCAAGCCTAAAACCCCACTTAGAGATAACCGCATAATCGCAATCTTTAAAAAAGAGCCGATAATGGCTAAAGTAGTTGATGTTCAAGGCGATGAGAATAAAGGTATGTTTAAGCTTGAGATCACTACAAACGGAATTAGCAAGACTTATGACGCTCCTTACGAGTTTAAAGACGGCATGCTAACGGCAAAAGCTACGATTGACGTGCTTGATTTTAATTTAAACGAAACTTTCGCTAAATTTGCAGAGGAGTGCAAGGCTCTTCATGCAGGTAAAACTTGGAGCGAAACCGAAGTTAGTCTAAAACTTGCCGTTGAAAAATGATTTAAAGCCCAAATTTTGGGCTTTAATCTAATCAAGCGTCCTTTTATACCTATACAGCGACAATGTCGTACTGGCACACAAAAAGACAAACATGGCTATCACATCATAAGCATAGTCGCTTATAACGGCATTTTTAAGCCAAATTCCTCTAATCATACGTAAAAAGTGCGTTAACGGAAAGAACTCTCCTAAAATTTGCGCCCACCTTGGCATACCGTAAAATGGAAACATAAACCCCGAAAGCAGTAGCGACGGAAGAAAGAAAAAGTAAGTCATCTGCATAACTTGAAGCTGATTTTTAGCTAGCGTGCTAAAGGTAAATCCAACTCCCAAATTTGCAAGCATCAAAAGCGTGCAGCAAGCTATGAGCGAGCCCCAGTTTGTGATAACGGGAAGCTCAAAAAGATAGCGCGCGATAAACAAAAGCACGCAAATTTGTAAGTAAGAGATAAAAAGATAGGGCAAAATTTTACCCAGCATCACCTCGGTCGGATATAGCGGTGTGGCAAGCAGATTTTCCATCGTGCCTCGCTCATACTCCTTAGTCATGGAAATGCCCGCTAGCAAGATAGTAGTAAGCGTAAGCAGTATGCCGATAAGTCCCGGGATGATCTGATATCTGGTTAAAAGCTCGGGATTGTATCTAGTATGAACTATCAGCTCAAATTCGCTTTTTTGCGGGGTGATGTTAAATTTATCCCTTCGCAAAGCTTGATTAAACGCCGCGATCAAAGCGCTTGAAACCTGAGCCGATGAGGCGGGATCGGTGGCGTCGATGTCAATCAAAATTTTTGGCGCAAAACCTCTTGCTAGATCGCGCTCTAGATCATGCGGGAAATATATGACAAACTGCACGTCGCCTCTTTTCATTAGCTCGCTTGCCAGCTCTAAATCTCTCGTAACGCTTTTTATATGAAAATAGCCCGTGTTTTCCACAGCTTTTATAAGCGATCTGCTAAGCTCTCCTTGCGAATTTACGACAAGGGCTGTTGGTAAATTTCTTGGATTATTGTTGATCGCGTAACCAAAAAGCAGCATAAGCATAAGCGGCATCATGATGATAAGAGCCAGAGTGCCCTTATCTCTTAAAATTTGGCGAAATTCCTTAATAACTACGGCGTGGATTCTAAGGATTGAAAATTTTTGCATTTTCTATACTTGCCCGTTATCATAGATGTTTAAAAGATGGATAAATATATCTTCCAAGCTCGTTTTTATCGGCTTTAAGCCCACTTGCGCGCTTGAGTATCCAAGAGCTTTTATCTCGTTTTGAAGCAAATTTGCATCGCGCGCTACGATATGATAGCTGTTGCCAAAGGCGGAGACTGCATGAACGGCTTTGCTTGTGGATATTAGGCTTGAAATTTCAGTCGCTTTAGAGCCGCTAAGATCCCAGATGTCAAGGTTGTATTTGCCGATGATCTCGTTTTCGCTTCCTTGGGCTAAAATTTTGCCGTAAGCTATGTAGATGAGCTCGTGACATCGCTCGGCTTCGTCCATGTAGTGCGTCGAGACCAGCACGGTAATGCCCTCGTTTGCAAGACGGTGTATGATATCCCAAAACTCCCTTCTAGCCTTTGGATCAACTCCTGCCGTGGGCTCATCAAGCAAAAGCAGCCTAGGGCTATGCACAAGGCACATCGCAAGGGCAAGACGCTGCTTCCAGCCGCCCGAAAGATCGCCTGCGCTTTGGTTTTGCCTAACTGCAAGCCCAAGCTCATCAAGCGTCCTGTCTATCTCAAATTTTTGGTTTTTAAGCTTGAAAAGCTTTGCTATGAATTCTAAATTTTCTCTAACGGTTAGATCGCTATACCAGCCAAATTTTTGCGTCATGTAGCCGGTATTTCGCCTTATGGCGTCAGACTGCGTCAAAAAATCATATCCAAGACACTGCCCGCTTCCGCTATCGGCTCTTAAAAGTCCGCAAAGCATCCTTATAGTAGTCGTCTTGCCGCTTCCGTTTGGCCCCAAAAATCCGCAAACGCTACCTTTTCTAACTCTGATATCGACGTTATCCATTATCACGCGCTTACCAAAGCTCTTTGAGAGTCCTTGCACGTCGATGGCGTATTCGCTCATCGCTTTTGCCTTACGCTGATAGGAAGTGAAGGGTGTAAAAACTCGCTTGGATTATCAAGCAGGGCCTCAACGCGGTAGGTTAGCGTATCTTGCGTATTTTCACTGTAGATGATGGGCGGCGTGTATTCGGGTTTGGAAGCGATTTTGACAATAGTTGCGCTAAAATCTTCATAACCTTTGCAGCTTATCTCTATCTTTTCACCCTCTTTAAACGAGGCGATATCTGAGATAGGCACGAAAAATTTGGCCTTTAGCTCGCTTAAAGGAAGTAGCAGGATAACGGGTTGACCGTTTGCAACCCATTCGCTAGGTTTAAAAAATACGCTTTCGATTTTACCCGCCTTTGGAGCGTAAATTTTGGTTTCGTTTAGCTGCCACTCTTTGGCTTTGATATCCTCTTTTGCAGCTTTTATTTGAGCTTTTAGGCTTTTTATCTGATTTTCTCTAGCGGGTAAATTTGCTATCTTTAAAGAGGCTTCAAGCTCGCTTACTACGGCATTTGCTCTTTGAAATTCGGCTTTTATAATATCTGCTTCTTTATCCGAGATAGAGTTTTTTGCTATTAATTTTTTAGTTCTTTCCCAGTTTTTGCTCGCAAGCCAAGAGGCTGCCTTTGCTTCGTCTAATTTGGCTTTTATCTGCTCGATTTCTTCTTTTCGCATACCCAAATTTAGATCTTCAAGCCTTGCTTCAAGGGAGTTTAAATTCGCTTTTGCGCTGTTTAGATTTATGGTTTCAAGAGTGTCTTCAAGTTCTAAAAGCAACTGACCGGAATTTACGCTTTGAGCCTCTTTAACGTGAATTTTTGAGATGCGACCGCTAAAATACGGCGATATATGGATATAATCCCCTTCCAAATAGCCGTTAAAATGCCTGCTACTATCATCTTTTTGACACCCCGATAAAAGCAGAAGAAGAGATAAGACTATAAATTTTGCATTCATTTTTACTCCTAAAATTTAGGCTCCAAATGCTAAAAATAGCTCCTTAAAACACGATATCATTATAGCGCAATTTAACTTAGCGGCTAAATTTGACTGCTCTTTTGCAGGTTTTAAATTTATAAAGCCGTTTTGATATAATAATTTTAAATTTTAGCCTTTTAAGCGCGAAATTTGTAAAGCAAAAAGGAAATTTATGCAGATAAAAGAGAATAAAAAAGGCGCTATAAGCTCGCTAATTATGTCGGTTTTGCTATTTGCGGCGGGTCTTGCGGGTTATCTTTACTACGAGCTTAAGGGGTCGGGAATTTTTACCATGGTTATAACTCTGATATGCGCCGTTTTTTGTGTGAAAAAGATAGTTCAGGAGAGCTTTATCGAGATATTTGATGATGGATTTGCGGTGAAAAAGGGCTCTAAACAGCATAAATTTCAGTTTAAAGATATCGATGAGATCAGCACTCGCGTAGTAGATAAGAAGCGGAACGTGCAAGTCTTAAACGTGAAATTTAAAAGAGGCAAGCTTGATAGAGAGGCTGCCGATGGGCTTATTCAACCAATCGGCGATAACGACGCGATAATCTTAGACAAATACGAAAAATCAAAATATGAAATTTTTAATCTTTTAAAAAATAAAATACAAAGCAAAATTCATAGACAATAAAATATATTTCTCAAATACTATATTTATTTTTTATAAACTATAAAGTAACTATATGTTTGTAAAACTTTTAATCATGCTCAACAGAGATTGGTTCATGACTCGCTGATATATTGGTATTATAATATAAGTAAAATTTAATTTTTTTAATATATAATTTTTGAATTATTTTTAAACAAAAGGATAACATTATGAAAATTTCAAAAGTTGTTTGTGGAGTATTAGCGGGGCTGGCTCTGAGTTCAGCTTCTTTTGCTTTAGATAACGATTTAAATGACGTGCCTGATATGCAGGCTGTAAATTTAAATGATGATATAGCCCAAGCCGAGAGAGAAAAGCAGGTTGCGGAAGAGATAAAAAATGAAAAAAATAGACATCTCGAAGACTTAAGAGAGCAAAAGAATGCTGAAGAGGGCAAAAAACAAGCAGCCGAGAGATCTAAGCAAGATAAGCAAGATGAAATTAGTAACTTGAATCAAAATATTGAGACTCAAAAAGCAGAGATTCTAAGGAGAACTAAAGAAAAAGAACAGTCCGAAGGAGTAATAACTACAGGAGAGCCAAGACTTGAGCAATTAAAAAGCGAACTTCAAGCGCTAGACAATGAAATTCAGAAATTGACAGAAAATAAAAATGCCGCAAAGGAAGCTTTAGAAAGAATTAATATAGATAGTATAAATGAAAATTCAACTAAAGATAATTTAAACGCTAAAAAAAATGAAATAAGTACAATAGAAATAACTTCTTCAGTTGAAGATGATACGACAAAAAAAGATCAAGCTATACAAAAGCTTAGAGACCTTAAAACTGCGGGAGTAGCCGTAGATGGTGTTGATAGTCTAAAAACATCAACCGAAGCAGCCACAGATTCTAGTACGCAAAGCACAAAAGATCAAATAGATGCTGTTTTGTCTAAAGCAAAAACTAGAGTAGATACTGTTATCGCCGATCTTGATACTATTATACAAAAAATAGAAAACGCAGGAGAAGGTGTTGAGGCAATTTCAGGATTTGATACTAAATTGTCTGAAAAAAATGAAGAGAAAGGTAGAAAAGAGGATGACAAAAATACTACACAAGGAGATGTAGATAGAGAGAAAAAAAGGAAAGCCAACTTAGAAAAACAAATCGAGCAAGCCGAAGTTGAAAAAAATAAACTTGAAACTCAACTAACTCAGGCGCAACAAGAGCTTGAAGATATTAAACAGCAATCAGAGCAAATAATACAAAATGCCGACCAAAAGATACAAGAGCTAAGCGGACAAATAGAAAATTTAAATCAAGAAATACAAAATCAACAAAAAGAGATAGATAGAATAAATAAAAAATTAGAAGATGCTAAAAAGCAGATAGAAAAAGCAAAAAAATTACTTTCCGAAAATGAGCTTGATAGTGAGCAAAAAGATGTTTTGAGTTCTTTGCTTGAAGTTAGGGGTAATAATTTAGTAAATATTGTAATATCACAAGGAACAACCGAGCAAATTTCAGAATTTGTAAAATCAAACGCTAAGTCTATCAACCAAGCTTTAC
>JAUNLC010000023.1:0-11188 GCA_030532465.1 Campylobacter sp.
GCTCACTTCATTAAAGATTATTGGAACAAAGGCGAGTGGACAGATAGCTATATATACGGAATGCTCATTACCGATTTAATAGAATGTTAATGTTGCAACTTAGAATTTATGAAGGAATGAAATGATTGGAGAAGATTTTGTAAAATTATGTTTTAAAGAAAAGGAAAATACTTTAAAACAATATTTCAATGAAAATGATGCAACTGAAGTTGGAAAAAGGATAAATGCACTTATCCGCAATGGAGCAAATAGAAACGCACTGTATGAACTTATCAATTTGATTTTAAAAGAGAATTATTACACACTGCTTCTTGCTTTAGACGGAGAAGCTTCCTTGGGTGGAAAGCAGGTTAGTTATAAATTGTTTGATAAAGATATGAATATACTAAACAAATGTGGAGAAATTGAAGAGGCGGCATACAAGTATTTTATGGAAGAATGATTTATTACAATCCTAGTTTGTAGAGATAGGTAAATTAGAAAGCTGAGGCTACGATATGAGAAGAGTAAAGCTATTTATAGCTATGAGTGTAGATGGCTATATTGCCGATAAAAATGGGGGGGTGTCGGTTTTCTGCAAGGTCATGAAGATTGTTTAGAAAACGAAGGCGCCTACTCTGAGTTTATTAAAGAAATAGACACAGTCCTAATGGGCTGGAATACTTACTATCAGATAATAACTGAGTTATCCCCTGATAATTGGGTTTATGACAATTTATTGACTTATGTTTTCACTCACCGAGAACAACAAGATTCCGATAAGATCATTTTTACAAGTGATAATTTGGAGGAATTGATCAAGAAATTAAAAGGGATTGATGGAAAAGATATTTGGATATGTGGAGGAGCAGATTTAGTTCAACAAGCCATTTCTTCAGATATGATTGATGAGTACTTTATATCCATTATTCCGACAATTTTAGGAAATGGTATAAAATTATTTAGCCAAAATGATGTGGAGCATAAATTAAGATTAAAAAGCACGATAACAAATAATGGAATTGTCGAGTTAAATTACATTCGTAGATAAAATTAAGTTGTAAATGGCAATAATATTTACAAAAAAATCCAATTTTGTCGGATAATAATTGAGAACTAAAGTTAAACAAAGACATACGTTAAGGAAAATCGGATAAGACTGATAAGAGTCATAAAAACCCGACATCAACCCAAAAAGAGATATCCAATATAACCGAAAAATCACAAAGAGCGGAGTAAACTTAGCACAAATTATAAACTTCTGTGTTTGCGAGTTGTTTTGCAATCAAATTTTATAAAATATAAATATTAAATTATACTCAAGCCTAAATTTTTCTTTCTAAAAATCTATTAATACTAGATTTGTCTTTAAATTTAGTATTACTACGCTAAAATCCCACTCAAATTTAAAAAAATAGGCTAAATTTTATGGATTTTGAGTTTATCAAAGAATTTTCTCCGATGTTTTTAAAAGCCGCTATTTTAACGCTAAATTTGGCTTTTTGGGGGATATTGCTCTCCGTGATAATCGGGATAATTTGCATGGCTATCAAATTTTACAAGATCAAATTTTTAATCCCCGTCATAAACGGCTACATCGAGCTTTCACGTAATACCCCACTTCTTATCCAGCTCTTTTTTCTCTACTACGGATTACCGAAGCTTGGTATAAATTTAAGCTCATTTGCTTGCGCGGTTATAGGACTTGCCTTTCTTGGAGGAAGCTATATGGCGGAGAGTTTTAGGCTGGGGCACGAATCGGTAAAAACCTCTCAGATCGAAGCCGGTCTTAGCATAGGTTTAAGCCAAAATCAACTGCTTGCCTACGTAGTAACTCCGCAAGCCTTTAGCGTGGCGCTTCCAAGTATCAGCGCAAATATTATATTTTTACTTAAAGAGACTTCGATAGTAAGCATAGTAGCGCTTGCAGATCTAGTCTATGTCGCAAAAGATCTCATCGGGCTTTACTACAAGACGGACGAAGCGCTTTTTATGCTGGTTGTTAGCTATCTAATCATTATTTTGCCGATCTCGCTTGCGCTAACTTGGCTTGAAAAAAGGATGAAGCGTGCAAGGAGCTGATATCTTATTTGACCCGCAAAATTTAATGCGACTTGGTGAAGGACTTTTGATAAGTCTTAAAATTTCGTTTATATCCATTGTAATCTCGCTTATAGGCGGGCTCGTGATGGGTATCGTGATGAGCTCAAAGAACAAATTTATATTTGCTTTTTGTAAAATTTGCCTTGAAACTATACGCATAATGCCTACTATAGTCTGGCTATTTTTATTTTACTTCGGGCTTAGTAAGGCTCTTAACACTCATATAAGCGCATTTACGGCATCGCTTTTGGTTTTTAGCATATGGGGCGTATTTGAGATGATGGATATAGTTAGAGGCGCGATAACTTCGATACCAAAGCACCAGTTTGAAAGTGCTGCTTCGCTTGGACTTAACAAGGCTCAAATTTACACCTTTGTGATAGTTCCGCTTGCTATGCGCCGTTTGGTGCCGGGTGCGGTAAATTTACTAAGCAGGATGATAAAAACCACATCCATAGTCGTGCTAATAGGAGTGGTAGAGGTAGTAAAAGTCGGTCAGCAGATCATAGAAAGGCACGTATTTACAAATAATATGGCGCCGTTTTGGGTTTACGGCTTTATATTTTTTCTATATTTTATCATCTGCTATCCGATCTCAAAGCTTTCAAAAAAGCTTGAAGATAGATGGAATTAGGAGAATTCGTGGATAAATACATACTTCAACTTAAAAATTTACAAAAATACTACGGTCAAATGCATGCTCTTAAAAACATAAATTTAAGCGTTAAAAGCGGTGAAGTCGTCGTCATCTTAGGGCCTTCTGGATGCGGTAAAAGCACGATGCTTAGATGCGTAAACGGCTTAGAGCATATCGCAGGCGGAGAGATAATAATCCACGATCAAGTTATCACAAAAGATTTCAAAGATTGGACTAAAATTCGACAATATGTCGGCATGGTCTTTCAAAGCTACGAGCTATTTGATCACATGAACGTGATAGATAATATCTTACTTGGCCCTGTAAAAGCGCAAAAAAGAGATAAAAAAGAGGTTGAAAAAGAAGCCGATATGTGGCTAGCAAAAGTGGGTTTAAGCGAAAAAAAATACGCCTATCCAAAGGAGCTTAGCGGAGGGCAAAAACAAAGAATCGCTATCGTGCGCGCACTTTGTATGAATCCCGATTTAATGCTATTTGACGAGGTTACGGCTGCGCTTGATCCCGAGATAGTGCGCGAAGTGCTTGACGTAATCATAAATTTAGCTAAAGAGGGCATGACTATGCTAATCGTAACTCACGAGATGGAATTTGCTCGTGCCGTGGCCGACAAGATAGTATTTATGGACGCAGGAGAGATCGTAGAGGAAAGTGCGCCTGAAGAGTTTTTTACAAATCCAAAGAGCGAACGCGCAAAGAAATTTCTAAATTTATTTTCGTTTTAGTAAAATTTGGTATAAATCTAATCTTATTTCAATACAAGGAGAAAGAATGAGGAGAATACTGTTTTCATTTTTAGCATTGATCGCTACCGTCTTTCTAACGGGTTGTGGTAATGACAAGACTGCCGGCACTAGCGCGGTAGATAAGATAAAGGAGCGCGGATACGTTCGTATAGGCGTATTTAGCGATAAACCGCCATTTGGCTTCATCGACAAAGACGGCAAAAACCAAGGGTATGATATATACTTTGCAAAAAGAATCGCAAAGGATCTACTTGGGGATGAGAGCAAGGTAAAATACGAGCTGGTTGAGGCTGCAAGCAGGGTTGAGTTTTTAACGGCCGATAAAGTGGATATAATCCTAGCAAATTTCACTCAAACGCCTGAACGCGCTAAAATAGTTGATTTTGCTCTGCCTTATATGAAGGTAGCGCTTGGCATAGTAAGTGCCGAAGGAGAGTTGATAAAGGATATAAAAGATCTAAAAGGTAAAAAACTGATCGTAAATAAAGGCACTACGGCGGACGCTTATTTTACAAAAAATCATCCCGAAATAGAGCTTTTAAAATTTGATCAAAATACCGAAACTTTCGGAGCTCTGCTTGATAAAAGAGGGGCTGCTTTAGCGCATGATAACACTTTGCTTTTTGCATGGGTTAAAGAAAATCCGGGCTTTGTAGTAGGAATTCAATCAATCGACAATATCGACGTTATAGCGCCTGCGGTTAAAAAGGGCAACTCTGAGCTGTTGAAATGGATAAATCAAGAGATAGAAAACCTTGCTAAAGAGAGATTTTTCCATAAAGCTTACGATGCTACGTTAAAGCCTATTTACGGTGATGACATAGACCCTAAATCGGTGGTAATCGAAGGCGGTAAATTTTAATTACATTAGTTAGAGTCGGTCTTAATCCGACTCTTTTTTAATAAATCTTTAAGCTACACTAAATTTAATGCACAAATTTAAAAATCAAAAAGGCAGATTAAAAGAGCAAAACAAAAATTCCGCTCTTTTAGTAAATATTAGATAACGATCTTACTTATATCGTCATCTATATCTATTTTGATAGTTATCACCTCGGTTCCGTCTGCGGCATATCCCTCGTATCTTGTGTATCCACTCTCTACACCTTGTTGATCTTGAGAGCGAGCAAATCCCTTTGTACCTATAGAGTCTTGATTGTCTCCCGAAATTTTAAGTATTATACTTTCATTGCTAATCATATCAAGCACGTCATTTGGATCCAAATTTGTGATATGAGTCGAATTTTGTCCCTCGCCCAGATCAATCTTTTCAAAGTTAGATATGTTTCCTTTTTGTATATTATCAAAATCTATAGTAAGGCTTGTGTCAAAATTTTCATTTTCTGCACTATCCGGAGTTAAACGCAATGTATCAAAACCACTCCCTCCGTCAAGCATTTTGTCATCAAGACTTCCTACTATCGTATCGTCTCCGTCATCGCCAAATATCTGATCTAGCCCTAATTGACCGTAGATATAATCCTCTCCAAAGCCGCCCCAAATTCTATCGTTGCCGGATGAGCCATTTATCCGATCATCTCCTTCTTGTCCAAATATAGCATCATCTCCGGCGCCGCCGTTTAAAATATCATTTCCGGCATCGCCTACTATTTGATCATCTCCATCTTCGCCAAATACAACATCATCTCCCGGACCACCCCAAATTTTATCACTACCCTCTCCTCCTAAAATCCGATCATTGCCATTTTCACCATATATTTCATCATCTCCGGCACCGCCGTTTAAAATATCATGACCGTCGCCACCGTAAATATGATCATGACCGTCGCCACCTTTTATATTATCAGCACCTCGACCTCCGGATAAGTCGTCATTTCCGACTCCGCCATCTATAAAATCATCTCCGATACTTCCATCTATCATATCGTTGCCTTCATCGCCATACAGCTCATCGTTTCCAAGACCGCCGTAAATTTTATCATTTCCAAAACCGCCTCTTACGCCGTCATCTCCTTCGTATCCGTAAATATAATCATCCCCAAGATAACCGTCTATAAAATCATTTTCATCAGTACCGTTTAATACTTCATTTTGCGCAGTACCTAGTATGCTTCTAGAATACACTTTTTTAGACTCGTTTTTAACTTCATCTTGTATGTCGATTTTTTGCTCGATAAAATGTGGCTTACTATCGCTACTCATTAATACGATATGATTATCGGATACGGACACTTCTTCTTGTTCTAAAACGCCATATACATTACTTAAATGACCGGACTCAATAAAATTATTTTGACTTAAAAACACACTCTTTGTAGCCTGAGAGTGATCGTTATTTGTCTTTTGAAATTCTACTTTTTTTTGAACATCTACACTTATCTGATCATTCTTGGTATATTCGTTATCGACAAGCTGAGTCTCGGCAGCCTCATCGGTCAATCTATTTTTTATACTTTTTGATTTTAGCTTTTTTAAATTTTTAGCAACTTCGTGTTCGGCTATTTGCATATCTTGAATGTTTTCCAAATTTTTATCTATAACTTTTTGTTCCATATTTTACTCTCTTGTCATATCATAATTTTTAAAATTTAAACTAATAAATTATTAAATTTTACATTATTATTAATAAAATATAAATTAAAATTTAATCAATCCATAAACTTTAATTTAGATTCAAATAAAATCGGTGATAATATCCATGCATATATCTATTTTGACACTATTTGCCGCATGATCCGCCGTAGCATTATTTCCATATCTTTCATAACCGTTCTCAACTCCGGTTTGATCTAGTAACTTGGCAAAACTATCTTTAAGATAGATCTTATCTTGATTGGTGCCTTCAAATTTAAAGATTATGTTTTTACCGCCGTCAAGATCAAGGATATCGTTTGGATTTAACCCCTTAAGCTCAATATTTTTTATTCCGCCAAGATCTATCTTCTCAAAATTTTTTAGCTTATTAAGATCACCATCTGCTATCTTGGTAAAATCGACAAAATCATCGTTTTTAGGATTTAGCACCAGAGTATCAACTCCGGCTCCTCCGTCTATCTCTTTTGCAAATAGCCTATGCTTCGAATTTACGGTAGCTATGTCAAGCCAGACGGTATCATCGCCATCGCCGGCTTGTATTACATTATCGCCCTCTGCGCCGTATATTCTATCTTTTCCGGCTCCTCCGTTTATAGTATCATTGCCGTTTCCGCCACGGATGATATCGCTACCATCCCCGCCGTTAATCACATCATCGCCGTCATCACCGTCTATCTCGTCACTACCGCTTCCGCCATTTATGATATCATCACCGGCACCGCCGTATATCCTATCGCTCCCGTTTCCGCCGTCAATATTATCGTCTCCGTCTCCGCCATATAAAGCATCGTTTCCATATCCGCCGTTTATAGTATCATCTCCGTCTTCACCGTAAATTTCATCATTTCCTTCACCGCTATCTACGATATCATTACCGCCGCCGCTTCTTACGATATCATCTCCCGCACCGGAGGTTATCTCATCAATGCCGCCGCCGGTTACTATCGTATCGTCTCCGTCTTTGGTAGCGATAACATTTCCTTTATCATTGCCGATTACGGCGGTATTTTTAGCTATATCTTTTAATTTTATATAATAATTCTCCTCAGAAATTTCTCCGTCATACTCTACGTTAAAATTTCCACTCTCGTTTATGGTAAATTCTTTAGCCTTATTTACCTTTAAACCGTCGTTTTCGTATAGCTCAAAGCTATCTTGCGCAACTTTATCTGCGACAGTAAAGTGATCTATCAACTTATAGTTATCGCTTACTCCCCCATCTGTGATTTTGCCGCTTATCGTTGTCTTGTTCGTAACAGGATCAAAATTAAAGCTAGGAGATAAATTTTCAAATTTCGGAGCATTTGAATCAATTGTAAATTTGATAGGATTTTTTAGCCACACATCCGAATTTGCATAAGCTCCTTTCATATAAAACTCATAAACTCCGTCAGGAAGCTTTATATCATCGCCGATTCTATCGCTGTATCCAGTAAGCCTAAAATAGTTTTCGGGCGTATGGTTCTCGCCTGTTGCAGGCTTTTCTATAGCTTGAAATTCCAAATTTGTCTCTTGTAAGCTATCCACGTTTTTAGCCACTACATTTATATAAGCAGGCGGCTTATAGCTCTTGTCATCGCCGTTCGCCCTATAACTTACGAGCGCGCCGCCGTCTCCTGTAGTATCGGGGATAATAGCCCTAAAATACGGCTTATCGTCATTTATGATTATCCTTGAACCGTCACTGCTAAAACCGCTGTCGTTTAACTCTATGCTTTTCCAATTCTCAATAGATCTGTAAGTATTAACGCTCGTATTGTGGTCATCGAAAATTTGCGTAAAGGTAGGTATTAGAATTTTATTCGTGCTTGTATAAGTAGTGCCTGCGGCGTCGGTCGCTTCTATCTTTATCACATCTGCAAAATTTAACTTTTCACCATATCTTGCGCTCACAAAGTTTGCGTTTTGGGTTAAATTTAAGGCTTTTGAATAAAGCATATTGCCGTTTTGATCGTAATTTTGCATATAAACTTTTACATTCTCAAATTTATCACTGTCGGTAAAATTCAAAAGATTAAAATTTATCACATAACCGTCGGAATTTGGATCTTTTTCTATACGAACATCCTCAAAACGAATAGGCGTCGTATCTACTTCAAAAGAAAGATTTGATGATATCTTGGCCCCTTTATCGTTTTTGCCCGATATCTCTAGCCTATAAAGCCCATCATTAAGCTCATGCTTTGGAGTATATCTTATGGTATCGCCGTTTATAACAGTTTCGCTAGGATCTATAGCCAATTTGTTTAAATTTTTATCAAAAAGGCTAAGCTTATGCTCGCTTATAGCCGATATCTTAGCAACTATGGTAGGCGTTTTATCGCTTAATATGTATGTTTTATCTTCGATAACACTATAAGTTTGCATAGATTCTTTTTGAGAAAAAGTATAGTATTTTGTAGCGTTATTTATATTGGTTGCCGCTTTTGTATGCGTAATGTCAAGCGAATTTGAATCATCCGAAATACTACTAAACTTAATACTTGACAAAGAAGGTTTTGGGGTTGAGCCGTTGTTACTCCATTCTATTTTTACACTTAGATTATTTTCATACTCTTTTATATTTAACAACTGCTTTGTTTTGGACACATTAAATTTTAGATGATTTGAATTTACATCATCTAAACTATCACCGATGCGAGCCTCTACATTACTCACTTGCCCTGATTTTATAAAGGTGCTTTGATTTAAAAACACGCTTTTTAAGGCCGAGCTTTGATCCTCGACTATCTCTTCGGATTGCAAGTTGCCCGCCGGCTCTTTAGTTTGGTTTAATATCTCTTCATTAAGCGCATCCATATCGCCATCAGCATTTTTCTCTAAATCGGTCTGAATTACGCCGATATCGTCTGAAAGTAAAGCACGCTTTAATAAGTCCGTTAAAGTTTGCATTTTGGTTTTTTTATAAATAACGCAAAATGGCTTTAAGGACAAGGTTTTACGCCCCGCCCTTAAAATGCATTATATTACGTTATTGATTTCGTTATCCATATCTATCTTAAAGGTAGACGGGGTCACATCGTTTGTGGTATCCGAATTTAACTCGCTAGCACTATTGCTTGCGATACTACCGTCAACCTTATCCTCTTTGCCGTCTTTTAATATAGTCTCCGAGCCTTTTGAAGCGTCAAGTATGTCATTGGCGCTTAAATTTACCGGCTTAATTTCAGCGCTCTTATCATCCGCTTTAGGCTCTTTATCGCTATTTATCTTGCCGTTTGATACATTTTCAAAATTAAGACTATCGTCACTCTTAGATAAAGGGTTTGAAGGGTTGCTTGGAGTAGGCTCATTCGTATCTGCTTGCTCACCGTTTGCAACACCGCTATCTTCGCTACTTGCACCTTGAACTTCGTTTGACGAAATATTTTTTATATCATCGGCATCAACACTATCCATATCGGTAGCTACTATCTTGCCTTTTTCATCGCGATAATCAACCACAAAAGTATCGCCCTCTTTAGGCTTATCTGCGCTCTCGTAATTAAACGAGTAAGTTCCATCTTCGCCGACAACACTCTTGCCGATTTCAGCTTTGCTGCCGTCTTGCGTTACTTTGCTTAAAATAACTTCTGCATTAGGCTTTATGGTAGGGTTATTTGTATCTTGCTCATGAAGCTCGCCGCTAAGAGGAACTTCGTAAAAATCTTTTACAAATTTACCGTTTTCATATCTTATTCCGTCCGTATTGTTAAATAGAGCGATACCGCCGTTTTCATGATCGCCTAAAGCCACATCTTTGCCGTTTTCAACCGTGTATATCTGCAATAAAGCCTGTCCATAACCGATATCATAGTGCGTTATATCTATTTTATAAAATCCGCTCTGCTCAACAGGAGTAAAGGTATCGTCAACGGCTGATTCGACTTTGTGGTTTTTGCCTAAACTTTCATGGTTTTCAAATAACTTTTTATTATTTATAACAACCTCTAAGCCATCGTCTGAAGCCGCTTTAAATTTATACTGCTTGCCGCCTTCAAGATAGACAAAACCTGAAATTTTACTCATGGCTCTAACGGCTTGAGTATCCGGTTTATTTACAAATTCTCCGCCGTCAACCAACTTAAGATCTGTAGCGTTATCGCCCAAAAATGTTTTTAGGTTGCTACTATCCAGACTATCGGTGTTTTGAACTAAGTCTTTGCCTTCGCCTAGCTCGGTCTTGAAATCTATTTTTTTAACCTTATACTCTGCATCGTGAGGTTTTTGATCGGCGTAGCTATTTGCCTCTTCTACGCTATTAAACTCGGTTCCATAGTTCTCCCAACCGTTATGCGTAATGCTCTCTTCGCCATTAACAACCAAGTAAAATTTAGCGTTTAGTCCCATCTGATCGGCAAATTTTGAGCTGTCATCGGTAGTAACCTTCTTAACTTCTCCCGCCTCAACTGTAACAACTACCTTGCCATCATCATCCGTAGTGCCCGGAGGAGTAGTTTTTTCAAGCGTTACATGGTCAAATCCCGACGGTGAGATATTGCCGGCCTTATCTCTTATGATAGCCGAAGCCTGCGTATCCTCGCCCTCTTTTACGGTTACGGACTTAACTATGCCGTTTGTTTTTAGATCCTGCGTTATCTCAAATTCTTGCGTAAATTTATCTTTGCCCGGCTCTGCGATAGTAATAACTAAAAAATCACCGATTTCCGCATCATCAGGCACTGTAAATTTAACTTCGGTAGTATCGGCGCTATTTTCTGTCTTATCCAAGACGCCGTTATCGTTTATATCCTTTATAAATTCCACTTTAGGAGTAGCTATAGGAGAGACGGTATCTACGGTTACTTCATCAGCTCCCGGCTCTGAGAGGTTACTGCCTTTATCTCTAATAACCGCCGAAGCTTGAGTAAGTTCGCCTTCGCTTACCTCAACTGTTTTTACTATACCGTTAGCTTTTAACTCCTGTGTTATCTCAATCTCTTCGGTATATTTTTCTTTGCCGGGCTGCGCTACCGTAATAACCAAAGTATGACCTATAACCGCATCGCTTGGAACGGTAAATTTAACTTCGGTAGTATTACCCGTAGCCTCTTTAGCGTTTAGCATAGCGTCGTTATTTGAGTCTTTTACAAATTCAACCGCAGGCTTGCTGATCTCTTGAGCCGGCGGATTAATAGGCTCGTTAGGGTTGTTTGGAGCAGGCTCATTT
>JAUNLC010000023.1:11288-16791 GCA_030532465.1 Campylobacter sp.
GATCTAGAATCGGTATTGTTATCGCTTAAATTTCCATATCCTTCAGATACATTACTTATATGTCCGGATTTTGTAAAGCTATCTGAATTTAAGCTTGCTCCCTCCGAGCTTGAGGTAGTGCCTCCGCCTGCTGCGGTAGCTTCAAGATCGTTTAGGTCTTTGCCTTCTAAAATAGCCTTTTGCAATGCACTAAGATCACCGTTGTTTGCAAATACGTTTGAGATGCCTTGCGAATTTAAAAAATTCTGATCAAATGCAAGAGTGTCTTCCCCTACCAACATTACCTCTTGGCCGTCGGTCATAGTTATTACTATTTTTGACTTTGCGTCAGGCACCAAAATATTATCGCCCAATATTATCTCATCACCTAGATGAAGTTTTCTTTCGCTTCCTTTCTCGTCTTTCGCCACAACTTCACCTGAAATTTGTTTTACTATACCTACTAAATTAGCCATTTTATTCCTTAAAGTATTAAATTTTAAAATAATCATACTACAATTTTAAAAAATAACATATTGTACTTTGGTACAATATAAAACAAATTATATACAAAAATTAAACAGCTGAAGATAAAAAGTTGAATTTGAAGCTTTAAATACTAGAATAACTCATTTACTATAAATTTTAATAAATTAAAAACAAGAGATTTCCCCTTGGAAATTTACAAGGGGAAATTTTATAAAATCAAATTAGCCTAAAAGGCGGATTACATCATGCCGCCCATGCCACCCATTCCGCCCATATCAGGCATTGAAGGCATCGCAGGCTTATCCTCTTTTAACTCACTTATCGTAGCTTCCGTAGTTAGAAGCAAGCTGGCAACACTAACGGCATTTTGAAGTGCTACACGCTCAACCTTAACAGGATCTATAATGCCCGCTTCAAACATATTTACATATTCGCCGGTAGCCGCATTAAAGCCGAAATTTGCATCCTTGCTTGTGCTAACGGCATTTGCAACCACGCCTGCGTCAAAGCCTGCGTTTTCTGCTATTTGGCGAAGCGGAGCAGTTAGAGCGCGTCTTACGATAGCCGCACCTATAGCCTCATCGCCGCTTAACTCAAGCTTTACTCTTGCGCTTGCTTGGATAAACGCAGCGCCGCCGCCGATCACGATACCCTCTTCTACGGCTGCTTTTGTAGCGCTTAGCGCGTCATCTACACGGTCTTTTTTCTCTTTCATCTCGGTTTCAGTCGCGGCACCTACTTTTATAACAGCCACGCCACCGCTTAACTTCGCTAATCTCTCTTGAAGTTTTTCTTTATCGTAATCGCTTGTAGTCTCTGCGATTTGAGCTTTGATCTGAGCTATTCTAGCATCTATCGACGCTTTCTCGCCCGCTCCGTTTACGATAGTCGTATTATCCTTATCTATTATTATGCTTGAAGCCTGACCAAGATCGCTTAAATTTGCACCCTCAAGAGTTCTGCCAAGCTCTTCGCTTATGACTTCGCCACCTGTTAAGATAGCGATGTCTTCAAGCATAGCCTTTCTTCTATCGCCAAACCCGGGAGCCTTAACCGCAGAGATGTTTAGCACGCCGCGAAGTTTATTTACGACAAGTGTTGCAAGAGCCTCACCTTCGATATCTTCAGCCACTATTAAAAGTGGCTTTCCGGTCTTTTGAATTTGCTCTAATATAGGTAAAAGATCTTTTAAATTTGTAATCTTCTTATCAAAAAGCAAAACATAAGGATTGCTTAGCTCTACTTGCATCTTTTCTGCATTTGTGATGAAATACGGGCTTAGATATCCGCGGTCAAACTGCATACCCTCAACCACGTTTAGCTCGTCTTGGATGGACTTCGCCTCCTCAACCGTTATAACTCCGTCTTTGCCTACTTTTTCCATCGCGTCAGCTATAAGTTCGCCGATAGTAGCGTCGGAATTTGCAGAGATAGTAGCGACTTGAGCGATCTCTTTTTTATCAGTTACCTTTCTTGCCATAGCTTTTAGCTCGGCTATGATAGCGGTCGCCTCTTTATCCATACCGCGTTTTACCTCGATCGGATTTGCACCTGCCGTTATATTTCTAAGACCCTCTTTAAATATCGCATTTGCAAGAACGGTAGCCGTCGTAGTGCCGTCTCCAGCTTCATCGGCGGTTTTGCTGGCTACTTCACGAACCAAACCTGCACCCATATTTTCAAGCGCGTCTTTTAGCTCAACTTCTTTAGCTACGCTTACTCCGTCTTTTGTGATCGAAGGAGCGCCGAAACTCTTTTGGATAAGCACGTTTCTACCGCGCGGTCCCATTGTTACCTTAACCGCGTCATTTAGCTTTCTTACACCCTCATATAGTCTATTTCTAGCCTCGTCTGAAAAAAATATCTCTTTTGCCATTTTTATTCCTTTAAATTTATTTCTTAATTACGCCCAAAACATCGTCTATATTTAGGACAAGATATGTCTTTGCATCTAAAGTTATCTCCGTGCCCGCATACTTACCAAATACCACGTTATCGCCTACTTTTACGTTTTCGACTTCACTGCTTACAGCCAGCACCGAACCGCTTAAAGGTTTTTCTTTAGCATTATCAGGTATAATGATACCCGTTGCCGTTGTCTTAACGTCTTCAAGGCGTTCAACTAATACACGTTTGCCTAATGGTTGAAAATTCATAATTCATCCTTTTTTGGTTAATTTTCATTTTTAGCACTCTTTTATTTTGAGTGATGAAAGTATATGATATTTTTTAAATTTTGTCAATAAATTAGTTAAATTTTACAACAAAGTTTAGTTTAATAGACTAAACTTATCTGAATGCAAAAATTAAATTTAAAGGAAACATATGAAAATTTTAAGTGTTATACTGGGGCTTATAATTTTGTTGCTTTTTGGCTCTTATGTCATAGCTTTTACCGACTTTGGAAACAATCTTGTAAAGCCTTATGTAGAAAATATCATTAAGGAAAAAAGCGGATTTAACGTTAAATTTGACAAATTTCAAATTCGCCCTACAACCATTGACATAGCCGCAAAGGTAAATGACGAGATAGCTCTAAACACAAACGGTACTCTCTCTGTTTTTAGCCAAACCCTTGATCTAAAATACGATATCGAAGTGGCGAATTTGCGCTCGCTAGGAGTGGATCTTAAAGAAAAAATGCTCTTTGCGGGGCTTATAAAAGGGGTATTTAAAGACTTTAATGCAAACGGAGTAGGCAATCTGCTTGGCTCAAACGTAAAATTTAACGCAGACGTTAAAGAATTTAAGCCTCTTGCGCTAAATTTAGATGCCAGAAATTTAGAGGTGGATAAGGCTCTTGCGCTTGCGGGTCAGCCGCTCTACGCTAACGGCAAAGTTGATATAGTAGCCGATATCAAAGACACAGGCGGAAAACCTGAGGGCGTTGCAAATGTGGATATAGTAAATATCCTAACAAACAACGCTTTAATCGCTAAAGATTTTAATGTTACGCTGCCTGCGAATTTTAACTTAAAAGGCACGATAAAAGCCGACATCAAAGACTCTTTAATAAATGCAAAAAGCGCATTTTTAACACCTATTGCAGTAATAGGCAGCGAAAAAACCTTGTATGATCTAAATTCCCAAACCCTAAGCAGCGATTTTAGGCTTGTAGTAGATGATCTAGCTAAGCTTGAGCCTATCATAAAACAAAAGATCACGGGCGCTCTAAACGTAAAGGGTAACGCTATCTTAACTCAAAACCAACTTAAAAATTTAGATGCCGATATAAACGGCTTTGGCGGCACGGTTAAAGCAAATTTAAGCAATGATAAGCTCGTAGCTAAAATCAACTCGCTAAAGCTTGAAGAGCTTATCAAGGTTGCCGCACTTCCAGGCTTTGCAAGCGGAGTTATAAACGGCGATGCAGTGCTCAACGACATAAAAAACACCAAAAATATTTCAGGCGCTCTTAAGCTAACCACACAAAACGGCAAGCTAAACGCAAGCGAGTTTAAAAAATTAACTAACTTAAATATCGCAAACGGTATAAATTTCACATTAAACGCAGATGCCAACGTAAACGGAGGCGAGGCAAAATTTGATGCGGCTCTTCTTTCGGATTTAATGAATTTAAAAGACGTAAAAGGCGTTTATAATATCGACAAAAAGGCTCTTAACACCAAATTTAACCTAAACGTAGAAGATCTTGCAAAGCTTGAAAGCATAGTCGGTCAAAAGCTGGCGGGAAAGGTTGATATAAAGGGTGATGCATCGCTTTTAGACAATCAGCTAAAAAGCCTTGATATAAACGGAAACGCTCTTGGCGGAACCATAAAAGCGAATTTAAAGGACGAAAAACTGATCGCAAGCCTAAATTCGCTTCTACTTAAAGATGTTTTCATACTCATAGGCTCCAAACCTCTTGCAAATGCAACTTTAAACGCCGATGTAAATCTAAACGGACTTGATGTTAAAAACCTAAACGGAACCGCAAAAGTAAACGTAAAAGACGGAGTTGTTTATGAGGCTGAGGCTAGTAAAGCTTTAGAAAAGAAGATACCTGCGGGGCTTATATTTAGCGCCCATACGGATGTAAATATACAAAAAAGCGTGGCAAATTTTGACGTGATAGCGAACTTATCGGCAAATGACGGCAAAAATTTACTCGGCGTAAAAAATACAAAAGGCAGCTTTGACATCAACCAAAACAGCCTAAAAACCGTGTTTGAACTTGATATCCCGGAACTTAAAAATATCAGCTTTTTAACCGATCGCGTGCTATACGGACCGATAAATTTAAAAGGAGACGCTCAAAAACAGGGCGAAAGTCTTAGCGCGAATGTAAATTCAAAACTATTTAACGGCGATTTAAAAGCTAATTTAAAAGACGATAAGCTGATTGCAAATTTAAGCAAATTTACGACTAAAGGATTGACCGACTTTTTAGGGCTTGATCATATCTATGACGGTATAGGAGATATGAATGCCAACTATGATCTAAAGACGCAAAAGGGCAAATTTGATGTGCTGATAGACGAAGGAAGGCTTGCTAAGAGTAAATTTACCGAAAATTTCATGACTTTTACGGGCAGAGATATAACCAGCGAAATTTACAAAAATAGCAAAGTTTACGGCACGATCGACAAGCAAATGATAAATTTTAACGCCGAAATGAACGCTACAAGAAGCAACCTAAACGTAGCCGACGGCAAATTTAACACAGCAACCAAGGCTATAAACATCCCCGTTAAGATGAACTACGAAAAAACCGACATAGGCATCGACATAACGGGCACGGCAGACAATCCTAAATATAGCGTAAGCTCGGATTATATAAAAGGAAAGGCGCTAAAGGAGCTTGATAGATTTTTAGACAGAAAGCTTGGCGGCAAAAAAGATAGCGAAGAAGGCGCCGGTACAAAAGACGGTACGCAAGAAGAGCCAAAAGATCTAAAAGATCAAGGCAAGGATATCGTAAAAGATCTCATAAAAGGGCTATTTTAATTTAAACAGGGCTTGGTCTTATCGCGCCAAGCCCGCACTTTGCTTTAAAATTTATACACCGCTTCATTGCAAAACTAACCAAGAT
>JAUNLC010000023.1:16891-27651 GCA_030532465.1 Campylobacter sp.
GCCCGCACTTTGCTTTAAAATTTATACACCGCTTCATTGCAAAACTAACCAAGATTTTGATAGAAATTTTAGAGAATAATTAAATTTTAGTTTCAAATTTAGCCCCAAAAGAGCTAAATTTGAAACGATTTATTTAAGTTTATTGGCTGCGCTACAGGCTTGATCGTTACCGTATCTGCAACCTTTTTCAAACAGCTCGACAGCTTTTTTATTGTCTTGCTTAACCTCTTTTCCTTCGCTATATATAAATCCCGCTTTCACGCAAGATATGTCATCGCCATGTGCGCAACCTTTCTCGTAGGCCTGTGTGGCGAGCTTGATATCTTTTTTGACTACGCTGTTGCCTTTTTCATATATCCTACCGACAGCCCCGCATCCAAAGCCGAGTTTGTTTTCGCAGCTCTTTTTGTATATCTCAAGAGCCTTTTTTTCATCTTTAAATACACCCTTGCCTGTCTCATAGAAATTTGCAAGGTTAAAACAGTTAAACATATGCCCTTTTTCGCATGAAATTTCAAAAATTTCAACGGATTTTTTGTATTCTCCATCCAAAATAGGATCGGGAGAAACAAGCTCCATAGGGCTTCCAGACCCCATAGAAAACGCAAAAGAGCACGCCGCCATGAGAGAAAAAATAGTTTTTTTCATCTTTTTCCCCTTAAATTTAAAGTTTAATCTTAATGTTTTAAGAAAATCGGTTTGATTGTAACAAATATAGTCTAAATTTCAGGATAAATTATGAAATTTAATGCTTAAAATATTCATTACAAAAAGTTATTTCTTATCAAGCTGCTTGGATATCTTCCTAAATTTCGAGCATGCATCGGTCGAACCGTAATCGCAAGCTAAACCATAAAATTCCATAGCATCTTTAAGATTTTTTTCAACACCGTCTCCAACCTCATACATATCGGCTAGATTATAACAACCGTCGCTATTTTTGCCTTCGCAAGCGATTTTATAGTATTTTGCCGCCATTTTAAAATCAGAATCAACGCCAAGCCCGCTATCATAAAGGTTGCCGACTTTCAAGCAAGCGTCCGATACGTCAGCCTTGCAAGCCATGCTATAAAATTCCATCGCCTTTTTATAGTCTTGACTCATATCGTTTGAGCCGTCATAATACATATCTCCGACAACCTTACAACCGTCCATATCGCCCATATCGCAGGATTTTTTGTATAGATCGCCCGATTTATACGCAGTCGAGTTATCGTCCAAAACCCCGCCCCTATCAAGCTGAAGCGCAAAGACATAACAAGCCGCGCCATTCTTCTGCTCTTCGCACGAGCGTTTAAAAAGCTCCATTGAAGCAGGAGAGTCATAGCTGTCTTTCATATATCTTTTGACACCTTGCTCAAACAAATTTGCACCAAACACGCTACTTACGAAAGCGGCTACTAAAATCAATTTTTTTATCATCATATCTCCTTGTTTTACTGTTTGTTTAATCGCCTAAATTCCATGCAGCCCTCGTCAAAACCCCTGTCGCAAGCCATACCGTAAAATTCTGCCGCTTTTTTAATATCTCTTTTTACCTCAGCGCTGCCGTTTTTATAAACAAGAGCTATGGTTATACAGCCTTGCAAATCCCCATATTTGCAAGCTTTTTCGTAAAGTTCTACGGCTCTTTTAAAATCCTCTTGCACGCCGCCTATTCCGGCATTATAATGCGCAGCAACCCTCATGCAAGCGGACGCAACTTTAGCGTCGCAAGCCTTAAGGTATAGCTCGCGAGCTTTAGCGTAATTGACATCAAAACCGCCAAATCCCTCATTATACATATCTCCAACTACGCTGCAAGCTTGCATACTTCCCATATCGCAAGCTCTCTTGTATAGCTCGTCGGCGCTTTTTTGATCTCCTGATCGATTAAGGATGATTGCAGCCATATAGCAAGCCATAGCGACCTTTTCCTCGCTGCAAGATTTTTCAAAAAGCCTTAAGGATATGGAGTAGTCGTTATCATAAAACAAAAATTTCTTCACACCGTTTTCAAAATCGCTTTGAGCCGATACGAATACGGTTATGATAAAAACCAAAATAAGCCTTTTCATATCCCCTTCCTTGCAGGTTTATCACTAAGGCGCTCAAGATCTTCGCAAGCCTCGTATAAGCCTTTGCTGCAAGCGGTTTGAAAAAATTTCTTAGCCTTTTTTATATCCTTGCTCACACCCTCTTTGCCGCTTTCGTATATAGAAGCTAGCGTAAAACAACCGTAAGACTCGTCGTTTTCGCAGGCTAGCTCATAAAATTCGGTAGCTTTTTCCATATCCTTTTCATATCTGTAGAAATTTCCAACTTCCAAACAAGCCTCCCCCACTTTTGCCGCGCAGGATTTTAGATATAGCTCCCGAGCTGTTTTGTGATCTTGCCTGATCTCTCCTGAGCCCTCGTTGTAAATATCGCCCAATGATTTACACCCGTCCATATCGCCCATATCGCAGGACTTTTTGTATAGTTCATATATCTCTTTTTGACTATAATCGCTTCCAAACCGATACTGCATAGACTTTGCCGCGATATAACAAGCCGCCGCCACGCTATCTTCATAGCAAGACTTTTTGCTAAAATTTATAGCGATCTCTTGATCTTTTTCATTATCCGATAAAAAAGCATCCACCGCTCTTTCGAAATTGCTTTGCGCCGATGCAAAAACCGTCAAAAAAGCCGCAAATAAAACTCTTTTTATCATACTTGTCTCTTAAATTTATCAAAAAACCACATAAAGGCAAAGAGTAATCCGGGAGCCTTTACTCTGCTTTCATCATGCATAAATTCGCGCGCTTTATCTATGCTTACATACACACTCTCGATCTTTTCGCCGTCTATCCCGCCACCGCTTGAAACCCTCATGCTCTCATTTATTTTGGCAAAAAACATAGTTTGCTTATTGCCGCCAAAGCCAAGAGCGCCGTGAGTTACGGCTATCTTTTCAACACTATCTAGCCTAAATCCAACCTCTTCAAGAGCCTCTTGCCTAACCGTCTCCTCTTCGCTTAAACCCTTATCCATAAGTCCCGCGCAAAGCTCATAGGTATAGCCCATATCCTTATAGTTTTTACCCTCTTTTTGCAGATTATACCAGACGGCTGGTCTAAACTGCTTAACCAGTAAAAAAGCGTCTTTTTCTTCGTGATAAAGAAGCACGGAAACGCTGCTATGCACATGCACGCAGTCCCAGTATCTCTTTACTCCGTCCATCTTATATCCCAGCCTATAAGGCTTGATGAAATTTGACTCCTTAAGCTCTAAAATTTCCATATCTTTTATAATAGTATCCATTTAGCAAGTCCTAAAAAGCTAAAAAATCCGACCACGTCCGTAACAGTCGTAAGAAGCACGCTTGAGCCAACGGCGGGGTCGATATTAAATTTCCTTAAAGTCATAGGTATAAATGTTCCAAAAAAGCCTGCGAAAAACAAATTTATAAGCATTGAGGCTCCTATCACGACGCCAAGCATAGGTCGCGAAAACCAGATGGATGCGATGATACCCATAAGCGTCGCAAATATAAATCCGTTTAAAAGCGCGATAGAAAGCTCGCGTTTTAAAACATCCTTCGCATCTTTAAATTCGATATCTCCAAGCGTTAGCTTTCTAACGGTAACGGTTAGCGCTTGAGTGCCTGTATTGCCGCCCATAGAGGCTACTATCGGCATCAAAACGGCAAGTGCGACATAGCTGGCTATAGTCTCGTCAAATAGCCCGATAATGCTTGAGCTAACGATAGCGGTAAATAAATTTATAAAAAGCCAAATTCCGCGCGACTTAGTGGCTTTAACAAGACTATCTTCCTCCTCTTCATCGGCATCGCCGACGTTTGCGAGGTTATAAATTTGCTCTGTCGCCCTCTCTTGGATAAAGTCGTGTATATCATCGGTTGTGATACGACCTAGCAAAACGCCTTTAGTATCCACAACAGCAATTGAGTTCATGTCGTAGTCTTGAACCCTGTCGGATACCTCCTCTATGGGCTCGTTATCGATTGCAACGTGAGGTTTGTATTTGTCCTCTTCGCTCTTTGCGATGATATCTTTAAGAGTTGAGTTAAAGTTAAATAAGATCAAATCCTCAAGAGGTATCGCATATCGCAAAACTCCGCTATCATCGGTTATAAACAGCTGAGATACGTTTTCAAGCTCGCCATGCTCTTTTTGAACTCTTAGCCTATCAACCGCAACTTGAAGTTTTTCATGTAAATTTGCGCTAAAAAGCTCGGTTTGCATATATGCACCGGCTTCGCTCTCATCGTAACTTCTAATCCTTAAAATTTCCTCTTGATCATCCTTATCAAGCCCGTCAAAAAGCTCCTTCGCCTTTTGCTCGTCGATATCTTCGATATATTCTAAAAGTTCGGCCGCATCGTCACTCTCAAGCTCTTCTATGGCCTCAATTATCTTTTCGCTAGGCAAAGTCTCGATCACATCTTTAAGCATATGATCTGGAAGCTCAATCGCCACGTCGCCCAAAGTTTCGGGCTCAAGCTTTTCTATATACTCGGCAAAAAGATCTTCGTCATGCTTTTTAACCGTTTTTAAGTGTTGAGCAAGATCCGCAGCGCTAAGCTCTTCATCTATAGTATCGTTTAAATGCGAGTCTATAAGCTCTTTTGCTTCAAGCAGTTGATCATTTTCGTTCATCTATATCCTTAAATTCGACAAAATTTTCAAAGAGCTCCTCTTTTTCGCTCTGGATATCCTCATTGATATATTTTTTCATTTTTGCATCGTTTTCATCGACAACTTTTTTAAATTTACTATTTTCTTTGGTGCCGGAGCTTGTTGAAATGGCCTTTTTTGACGACAGCATCTTTTCGGGGTTTATGGCTTGTTGATTTTTATAAAGTCCAAAATGCAGATGCGGACCGGTGCTCATGCCGGTATTTCCTACGTAAGCTATAACTTGACCTTGTTTTACTTTAACGCCTGTTTTCATACCTTTAGCAAAGCCGTTTACGTGAGCGTAAAGCGTCTCGTAACCGCCGCCGTGATTTACAACTATGGTTTTGCCGTATCCACTCTTTCTGCCTACAAATTTGACCTTGCCGTCGCCTGCGGACTTGATCGGAGTTCCTTTGGCCGCTCCATAATCAACCCCAAGATGCGCCCTATATCTTTTAAGCACGGGATGATATCTCTTAAGCGTAAAAGGCGATGTTATGCGTGCGTTTCCAAGAGGTCTAACCAGAAAAAATTTATCGTTTTTCTTACCGCTTTTGTTATAAAATTTATTTTCAAATTTATAGACCGTATAGCGCTTTTTACTCGCTTCAACCATGGCGGAGTGAATTTCCGGCATACCAAAAACTCGCCCCAAACGACGCTTTTGAGTATAGACTATGACGATCTTATCGCCCTTTTTAAGCTTTCTAAAATCAACCTCGCCTCTCATCGCCAAAGCAAAAGCGTTTGCAAGCCCGACACTTCCCGTGTAACTTACGATGTCTTTATAAGGCGAACTTTCAAGCTTTATGCTTAAAATTTTATCCTCAAGCTGGTATGATATAGGAGTAAGTTGCATCTTAAATTTATCGTATTCGTCTTTGTAAATTTGAATTTGAAGCTCTTCGTTTACCGGTATTAAAATTTGGCGGATAGCGTCGTTTTCATCTCTTAAAATTTGATACTTTACGCCCGCCATAATCTCGCTTGCTATCTCTTTGTCTTCTCTATCGAGGTTATAATAAAGCGAAAGCGGGATTGCATTAGTCTCTAAAAAAGTTAAGAAAGTGGAGCCGTTTGGCCATGAAAGCTCTTCTACGCTAAGCTTAGCGGCGCAAAGCTGAAGGCTTAAAAATATACCGATAAAAAAAATTCTAACCATACACTCCCCTACAAAAAATAATAGTGTTTATTTTACTTTAGACTTGCTTACATTTTGCAAAACTAAGCCGTTTTAAGTTATAATCATCTCAAAATTTTGAAATTTAGGAGCGAATTTGAAACGAATTTTATTAATTCTAGCTGCGCTTTTTACATCTGTTTTTAGCGCCGAATTTAACGTAAGAGAGTATCAAACTCCGATTATCGAAGCAAAAGACGGCTTTGCCACGATCATAGACAGTCCTGATATAGTGGTCGGATCAAGCGGCGTAGTAGTGCATAAATTTGACTCACGCAAAAGCTCTATCATAGCTCGCGTTAGCGTAACCGAAAAGGGCGGCGGCTTTGCCAAAGTTCGATTTGAGGTATTTGACAGTCTTGAGCAAAAAGCGCTTCCGATCCCGGGTATCATGCCCGCAAGCGGCGATATAGTCATACTAAACTACCTATACAAACGCTCGCTAATCATAGTTCCAAACAAAGAAATTTACAATGAAGTTATAAGCGCATTTAAGGATATGGAATTCATTCATCCCGATATCGTAGGCTCATATCTAAGCTATGAATACAAGCCAAATCCAAGCCGCGACGACTTTCGTAAGATGTGCTCGCAAAGCGCTGCAGGGCTTATATTTATCGCGATGAACGAGGAGAGCTTGTTTGCCGATTGCCAGAGCTTTGAAGTGCTAAAAAGATTTAAAAGCGGAAGCGTGGCTTACTATCAGCTGCCTTTTTATACTAGAGTTAAGGATATAGATACGGTGTTTTGGAAGCTTGGTTCAAGCAAGATAAGCGATTTTGATCGCCACTACAAATCACTTTTGAAAGAGAAGTAATGGAAAAAAGACATATTGATTTTTTCACCAAGCTGTTAAATCAAGACAATGCGTATTTTGACAAGGCTCACCTGCTAGCCTACAGCTACGACGCTACCAGAAAGCGCCATTTGCCCGACGGAGTGCTCTTTCCAAGAGATGAGAGCGATGTAAGCGAAATTTTAAAATACTGCAACGATAACAAAATCCCCGTCATCCCAAGAGGTGCCGGAAGCGGCTTTACGGGAGGCTCCTTAGCCATAGAGGGCGGTATCGTGCTTGGCTTTGAAAAACATATGAATAAAATTCTTGAAATCGACATGCAAAACATGGTCGCAGTCGTGCAACCGGGCGTCATAAACATGGATCTTCAGCGCGCAGCCGAAGAGGTCGGGCTCTTTTATCCGCCCGATCCGGCAAGTCAAGACTACTCTACCATAGGCGGTAACGTAAGCGAAAACGCAGGCGGCATGAGAGCTGCAAAATACGGTATAACTAAAGATTACGTCATGGCACTTCGTGCGGTACTTCCAAACGGAGAGGTAATAAGAGCTGGAAAACGAACGATAAAAGATGTCGCAGGATACAACACGGCAGGAATTTTAATAGCCAGCGAAGGAACTCTTGCGATTATAACGGAAATCACGCTCAAGCTCATCGCCAAACCGAAATTTAGAAAAACCGCTATGGGTGTATTTGATAGCGTAAATTCGGCTATGAATGCCGTTTATAAGACCATGGCGGCAGGCGTAACTCCCGTGGCGATGGAGTTTTTAGATAACTTAAGCATAAGAGCGGTCGAGGAGAAATTTAAAAAAGGCTTGCCTGTAAATGCGGGCGCTATCCTTATAACCGACGTTGACGGCGACGTGCAAATCGGGCTTGATCAAGACCTTGCCACCATAGAAAGAGTATTTAAAGAAAACGGTGCAAGCGAATTTAAAGTTGCACGCGATGATACCGAGCGAAACGATATCTGGTTTGCTAGAAGAAATTGTTCGCAAAGCATTACTATTTACGGAAATTTAAAGCTAAACGAAGATATCACCGTGCCACGCTCAAAGCTTCCCGAGCTGCTTGATAAAATTTCAGAGGTTTCTAAAAAATACGGCGTTAAGGTGCCGTGTTTTGGACATACGGGCGATGGAAACGTCCATACTAACGTGATGGTCGTAGATAAAACCGATCCAGCTCAAGTAGAAAACGGACATAAGGCGATAGAGGAAATTTTTAAGATCACGGTTGATCTTGGCGGCACGCTTAGCGGCGAGCACGGCATAGGCATAAGCAAAGCCGAATTTATGCCACTTGCCTTTAGCGACGCCGAGATGGAGCTTTTTAGAGCGATAAAAAAAGCGTTTGATCCAAATAACATCCTAAATCCAAACAAGATGGGGCTATGAAGCCCCATAAAATCTATAAATTTAAATAATAAAACTGCACGGGAGCTTTAAATTTAGGATCAAGTTCTTTAGGCTCAAGAGGCTTTTTGTATTTAATTGCTCTATTGATTTTAATAGCATATACTATTTTACTATCATAATAATCATAAAATTGTTTCTTGTTTAAACATGATTTGTCCCCCGTAGCCTGCCAAATGCAATCTCGATCAGAGCTTAAAATTTGCCCCACTTCAAGTTCTCCTATTATTTTAGCAATAGGCTTTGGTGTATATACATAAATTTTTTGAATCTCTTTTGAAAATTTATGCTTTCTGTGAATAACGCTCTTTTGCCCCGATACAAGCATATCACAAGAAGGCTTGTGAATAGACATGACTATCGCAGAAACCTTCATCTGTCCTCCACTTCTATGAAACTTTCGCCCCTACCGTTATCATACATATCGTATACAACAACTTCTTGTGAGCTAGGATTTTCATTTATACTTTTTGCCAATTCATCTTTTCTAAGCTTTAAATTCCGCTCTATCTCTTGAAAAAACTTATCTTTTATCTCCGAATTATTTTTCGCATTTAAAATCATGCCGTTAGTCTGAATAATCCTTTCCATAACAAGAATAACCCTCGCCATATTTTCAAACTCTTTTTCATTTTTTGGATTGTCCATTATATACGTAACTTTGCAAGTAGAGCGTTTAGCGTTGTCATCGATATTTAAAATTTCTCTTTTTTGAATTTTTATAGTAGATAGTGAATCGTCTAAAATTTTATCAAGTCTTGGGTCAAATTTATTATACATATCGTCATATGATTGGATTCTTATCGCTGTTAAACTTGCATCATCACTGTTACAGTTATAGCTACTATCATCACCGTACCCAACTAAAAGCAACATCGCGGTTATAGGTGTTAAAATTTTTATTTTTTGCATTAAGTTATCTCCTTTCAAATTTCTTTTTTACTACTTACTGCATAAGAATCGCTAAATCCGCATGCCTCACATTTGGTATAGACTCTAAATTTTCTTACTTCAAAAGCGGCATTGACTGTTCTTTTGTTGCCGTTTTTAAGCTTTATTTCTTTGTTTCCTTGAACAATTTCTTCGCTTAAAAGCTTTTTGTCTATTATTTTGGTACTAAATTTTTTATTACACTCTTTGCACTTTGACAACCAAGCCATAACACAAAAGGCAACAAACCACCCAGAAATACTCCACATAAACCGATCATAGTTAGCATACTCATCCCCCAAAACAAACCAAACAATAACTCCTAATATTAAAGCCAAAAAAGCGGCTTTAAGTTCGCTCATAGCACGAAAATCAACTTCACTCATCCTCTTTCCTAATTAAATTTTAAATAAGCATATTCTAAGACATTATTTCTAAATTTAATATAAATTTACGAATTTATGTCGCAATTTACTATTAAATTTATAAAAGCTAAACTTTCGTTATGAAATATAGCCAACAAGACAAAGCAAGAATTTTAAAAATTACGACCAGAACTCTACAAAGATGGAAAACAACCAAGCCTGAGCTTTATGCCATCATAGAAGCAAGCTTTAAAATGCGCGAATTTATAGATATAGAAGAAGAAAACATATCCGAAATAAAAAATATGATAAGAAGCTCAATCCCCTCTCAAAAATCGTAACCATATCCAAATTTTCAACTTAAAAATAGTAAAATAAGCCTTAGAACAAAAGGATTATTATGATAAAAAAATTTAATAAAGATGAGCTAAAAGAGTATATCAAGATCGCGCTTAGCGTCAAGGATAAGCAGCTCTTTCACTACGCCTCAAGCCTTAGCTTTCACACGATGCTTTCGATTATCCCGGTGCTTCTCATCTCATTTTCGCTTTTTACGCAGATGCCAAGCTTTGAGATTTATTATGCCAAGATAAAAGAATTTATATTTTCCTCCCTGCTGCCTTCACACCAAGACGTTATCAGCGAATACATAGAAACTTTTTTGAAAAACAGCACAGGTCTTGGAGTGCTTGGACTTGGGGCGATCATCTTTACTTCGGTGATGTTTTTTGTGGATTACGAATACGTGATAAACCGCATTATGAAGACAGACGGGCGGAGCTTTTGGAACTCTCTAAGCTCGTATTGGACGCTTATAACGCTTGCTCCGCTTGGACTTGGACTTAGCTTTTATCTCTCAAATTTACTCCAAGAGTTGCTAAATTCAAACGCATATACAAAATGGATAAATTTCTTAAGCGTCTTTCCGTATCTCATCATTTGGGCGATATTTTGCATAACCTATCTTATCTCGGTAAGTCGTCCTATAGCTATCAAAAATGCGCTGTTTAGCTCGTTTGTGGCTTCTTTGATCTGGTATTTCGGAAAAAACGTATTTGTATTTTACGCAGTTCACAACAAGACCTATCTTAGCATTTACGGCTCGTTTTCGGTTATATTTTTGTTTTTTGTCTGGATTTATGCTTCGTGGATCATCTTTCTTTACGGAGTGAAACTCTGCTCCTTTTTAGAGCAGCGCAGCAAAGCAAAAGAGGTTGATAACAACAAGAAAAATAGCCAAATTTCTACTTCTAATACTAATTAAAGCGCAGACATTGTAAGCCAAAAACACCCAAAAATTTATACCCAAATTCGTGCTTGGCAGACGTAAATTTAAAAACCAAACCAAACCTTCATCAAACATACCGCCCAAATTTAAAGCGTGCAAAATAACCGACATAGGAT